>DASYUP010000666.1:0-4468 GCA_036001185.1 Thermoanaerobaculia bacterium | reverse complement strand
GTCCCCTTTCCCCCTCATTTCCCCTCCGCCCCTCACCCCTTCGAGGAGAGACCGATGTCCGATGCTCGCGGCTTCCAGCTCGTCGAGATGGTGGTGGCCTTGGCGGTGCTGGCGATCGGTGCGCTGCTGGTGGTGCCGCCGGTGCTCTCGCTCAGCGCCGCGCTGCGCGTCGACCTCGCCGCTCATGAGCTCGCCGCGGCGCTGCAGGAAGCGAAGTCCCTCGCCAGGCGGCACTCGGCCATGGTGGCGGTCAAGTTCTATCCCGGAGCCAACCGCGTCGCCTTCGCCTGCTATCGCGACGGCGACGGCGACGGCGTGCTCAACAGCGACATCGTGCGCGGCGTCGACCCGCAAGTGACGCCGCTGCGCTTCCTCGCCCACCTCGGCGGCCGCGTCGGCTTCGGCTTTCCGCCGGGGCCGCCGCCGCGCGATCCCGGCGATCCGTCGCGGCGCCTCGGTCGCCTGGCGGACCCCGTCCGCTTCAACGACTCCGACCTCGCCTCCTTCGGTTCCTTCGGCAGCGCGACCCCCGGCTCGCTCTACGTCACCGACGGCCGGCGCGAGCTCGCCGTGGTGCGCGTCACCGGCATCAGCGGAAGAGTGCGCATCCTGCATTGGAACCCCGACGCTGATTCGTGGAAGTGACCGTCCCACCCCTACGCCCGCCAGCCCCCCGCCGCGCACCCGCCCACCGCACCCCTCCCCGCCGGCGCGCTGGGAGGGGCCTCGCCACCAGGTTTGACTCCCCGCCGCGCCGGCGGCTATGGTCTCTGGCGATGGGTGCGATCGTCGTCGTCACCACCGTCGGCGAGGAAGAGCAGGCTCTGCTCATCGCCCGCGAGCTGGTGGCGCGGCGACTCGCCGCCTGCGTCAACGTGGTGCCGGGGATGCGCTCGGTCTATCGCTGGCAGGGCAAGATCTGCCGCGACACCGAATACCTGCTGCTCGTCAAGACGCTGGCCGGGGAGTACGAGGCGGTGGCGGCGGCGATCCGCGAGCTGCACAGCTACGAGCTGCCCGAGATCCTCTCCTTCGCCGTTGGCCAGGGCGACGAGCGCTTCCTCGCCTGGATCGCCGACAGCGTCGACAAGTCGAAGCCGGTCGACATCGAGGAAGAGGAAGAGCAGCTCGCCGGCATCGACCTCGACGACAGCTCTTTCTGACGCGCGAAGCGGGTCACACCGCCGCCAGCCCGCGCTCGAGATCGGCGAGCAAGTCGTCGCGCTCCTCGATCCCCACCGAGATGCGCACCAGCCCGTCGCCGATGCCGAGGGCGGCGCGGCGCTCCGCCGGCAGCGAGGCGTGGGTCATCGTCGCCGGGTGGCTGATCAGGGTCTCGACACCGCCCAGGCTCTCGGCGAGGGACATCACCTCCAGGCGATCGAGGAAGCGCTTGGCCGCCGCGTAGTCGCCGAGGTCGAAGGAGATCATGGCGCCGAAGCCGCGCGCCTGCCGCTGCTGGATGGCGAAGCCAGGGTGGTCGGGCAGACCCGGGTAGAGCACCCGGTGCACTTTCGAGTGGTCGGCGAGGATGGCGGCGATCACCCGCGCGTTGGCCTCGTGACGGTCCATGCGCACCGGCAGCGTCTTGATGCCGCGCAGCAGCAGAAAGGCGTCGAACGGCGACATCACCGCGCCCACCGACTTCTGCACGAAGTAGAACCACTCGCCGTGCTTGGCGTCGCGAGGGATGAGCACGCCGCCGAGCGCGTCGCTGTGGCCGTTGAGGTACTTGGTGGTCGAGTGCACCACCACGTCGGCGCCCAGCAGGAGAGGCTGCTGCAGGTAGGGTGAGAGGAAGGTGTTGTCGACCGCCACCAGCGCACCGCGCGCGTGCGCCAGCTCGGCGACGGCGGCGATGTCGGTGATCTGCATCATCGGGTTGGTGGGGGTCTCGAGGAAGACCAGCCTGGTGCTCGGCTCGATGGCCGCGGCGACGGCGTCGAGCGAGGTGGCGTCGACCCACGAGAAGCGCAGGCCGTAGTTCTCGAGGATCTGGGTGAAGAAGCGGTAGGTGCCGCCGTAGACGTCTTGCGACACCACCACGTGCTCGCCGCTCTTGACCAGGGTGAGAAGGGCCGAGATCGCCGCCATGCCGGAGGCGAAGGCGTGCCCGCTGGCGCCCTGCTCGAGCGCCGCCACGTTGTCCTCGAGGGCGAAGCGCGTCGGGTTCTGCACCCGGGTGTACTCGAAGCCCTTGTGCTCGCCGAGGGCGTCGTGCACGTAGGTCGAGGTCAGGTAGACGGGCACCGTCACGGCGCCGGTCGCGGCATCGGGCGGCTGGCCGGCGTGGATGGCGCGGGTGGCGAAGCCGTAGCGGCGGGGATCCCCCTTCATGCGTCCCTCCTGGCGGCTGGCGAGGCTATCAGGCGAGCGGCGGGTATAGTGCCGGCGGGTGAGCGCCGACGCCGCCTTCTCGCCGATCCGCTACGCCGACGGCCGGCTCGAGCTGCTCGACCAGACGCGGCTGCCGGCGGCGGAAGTCTGGCTGCCCTGCCCCGACGTGGCGACGGTGGCCGACGCCATCCGGCGCCTGGCCGTGCGCGGCGCGCCGGCGATCGGCGTCGCCGCGGCGTGGGGGCTCGTGGTGGCGACCGGCGGCGGCGGTGACGACCCGGGCGACCTACAGCGCCGGTTCGACGAGGCCCAGGAGCTCCTCGCTGGCACCCGGCCGACGGCGGTGAACCTGCGCTGGGCGCTCGACCTGGGCCGGCGGGTCTGGGAGACGGCCCTGCCGCGCGGGGCGGCGGCGGCGCGCGCCGCGCTGCGCGAGTGGGCGGCCAAGCTGCAGGCCGAAGATGCCGCCGCCAACCTGCGCCTCGGCGAGCACGGCGCCGCGCTGTTCGCCGCCGGCGACCGTGCCCTCACCCACTGCAACGCCGGTGCACTCGCCACCGCCGGCTACGGCACCGCGGTGGGCGTGCTCACCAGCGCCTGGCGGCAGGGTCGTCTCGCCACCGTCTGGGTTGACGAGACGCGGCCGCTGCTGCAGGGCGCCCGCCTCACCGCCTGGGAGCTTGCCCGCCTCGGCATCCCCTACCAGCTGATCACCGACAGCAGCGCCGGCGCGCTGATCGCCCGCGGCAACGTCGACCGCATCGTCGTCGGTGCCGACCGCATCGCCCGCAACGGCGACACCGCCAACAAGATCGGCACCTATCCGCTGGCGGTGCTGGCGGCGCGCCACGGCGTGCCCTTCTACGTCGCCGCGCCGCTGTCGACGATCGACCTCGCCACCCCCGACGGCAGCGCCATTCCCATCGAGGAGCGGCGCGGCGACGAGGTGATCGAGCTGCTCGGCACCCGCGTGGCGCCCCCCGATGCCGTGGCGCTCAACCTCGCCTTCGACGTCACACCCGCGGAGCTGATCACCGCCATCGTCACCGAGGCCGGGGTGCTCCTCCCGCCCTTCGTCGAGAGCCTCGCAAACGCGGTGAGCGCCGCGGCGCCGGCGCACCCCTGAGACCCCGCGCCTGCACCACGGCCCTTCGGCCGCTCCGCGCCCGCGGGGTCAATCGAAGCCGAGGCAGGGAGGATGAGAGAAGGAGGCGAGCCTACTGAACGGCTCCGCTCTGGGCCCCTCTCTCCCCGGCGAGGGGAGAGAGGGGTTGGGGAGAGAAGGGAGGCAGAAATAGGAGTGGAGGCGGTGGGAATCGAACCCACGTCCGAAGGACGTGCCGGCCGGGCTACTACGTGCGTATCCTTCTTTGCTTTGTCTCGCCGCCGCGCTTGGGAGGAAGGCGCTCCACGACGCGGCAGCCAGCTCCGATGGTTACCCGAGAACGGCGCGGAGCCATCCGTTCTCTTCGGCTCGTATTGACGTCGTCCCGGCAAGCGCCACGAGCAGGCTCTCACCGGGACGTGCGACTAGTTAGGCCGCAAGTGCCAGGTTGTCGTTGGCAGCTGTCTTGGTTTCCGATTAACGAGACGGACCTCGGCACGCAACCCGACGGACACCCTGCCCCTCGTCGAATCCAGGGCGCCCCCAGTTATCAATGACCCGCAGGGATGATAACAGCCCGCGCAGGCGACCCATTCCGAGGCACCTCAGGGACTTGGCTTCCCTTCCGGCGCCGCCTCCAGCGCCGCCTCGACGTCGACCAGCAGCTCGGCCGGCCCGCGGTTCTCGAGCCTGGCCAGGATCACCAGCCAGGCGCTCGCCCCCAGCACCAGGCCGAGGGGCACCAGCGGCGCGAGCGGCGGAAAGAACGGCCACAGGACTCCCGCCAGGCCGGTCACCGCGGCGGTCAGCAGCAGCATCACCGCCGAGCGTTGCAGCTCCCACTCCGCCTCGACGATCTCCACCGCCAGCTCGCAGCCGCCGACGGCGCCGGTGGCGGTGGCGCGGCCGCGCAGCAGCCCGTGGCGCAACCCCGCGCGCACCGGCAGTCGCAGGTCGCCGCTGGTGCCGTGCGACGTCCACTCACCGCCCCAGTCGGTGACCGCGGTGCCGAGCGCCGCCGTCGCC
>DASYUP010000665.1:0-4393 GCA_036001185.1 Thermoanaerobaculia bacterium | reverse complement strand
AGACGCTGCTCGCCGCCTTCTCCTTCGCCCACAGGTCGATGAGCAGGAAGTCGCCGCGCCGGATGGGGGCGCTGTTGCCCGGCCCCGGCTGGTAGTGCGGGTCGGCGCTGTGCGCATTGACGCCGACGATGGGGTCGCTCTCCGCCCACAAGCCGGCGCCCGCGAAGCGCTCGACGATGAACTGCTGCACGGCGTGCTCGTCGTCCTCGCCGCCGTTGCGCAGGGTGGTGGCCACGCGGTCGAAGGCGGCATGCACGATCTCGTGCAGTAGCTTGCAGGCGCGGCGATGGCCGGCGAGCTGCTCGGGGGTCCAGGTGGCGGCGAAGCGTTGCACCAGCTCGGCCGAAGAGAGCAGCTCGATGCCGCGCTGGCGCAAGAAATCGGCGGTGCCGGCGTCGAGGCGCGACACGTTGGGCAGCTGGTTGTCGGGGCTGTATTGCGCCGCCAGCCGGCGGCTGCCATCGACCAGCCGCGCCAGGCCCTCGGCGTGCTCGCGCCAGGTGAGGTAGTAGGCCTGCTCGCCGGGCAGGTGGGCGAGCATTGCCGGCTCCAGGCGATGGTTGAGCTTGACCGGCGTGCCCCGGCGCGGGATCAGGTAGTAGCAGCGGCGGGTGACCAGGTGGCGCCCGGTGAGACCGAGCAGGTCGAGGCTCACCGGGTCGTTCTGCTGGAAGCAGGTGAACAGCCAGGCGTCGGCGCCGCAGTCGGCGAGGGCCTGCTGGATCTCGGGGAGGCGTTGCGCGTCGAGCATGGCCAGATGCTACGCCATGACCCCACGCGCCCTCGCCTCGTCGAGCAGCGGGCGCAGCTCGGCGGCGAGCAACTCCCACCGCCAGCCGGCCAGCGCCGGCGGCGGCAGCGCGACGTCCGGCAGGGCGAGTAGCTGCTTGAGCTCGCGACGGCTGGCGAGCACGGTCGGCGGCAATCCGAGGGCAATGGCCCGCAAGCGCACCGCCTCCTGCAGGCGGTCGACGAGCGCGCGGCCGCGCTCGTCGCGGGCGCCGCGCGGCATCGCCTCCGGCAGCTCCTCCGTCGGCAGCTGCTGGGCCTCGCGCACGAGGCGCAGCAGCGTCTCCCCCAGGCGCTCCGCCTGCTTCGCCGGCAGGTCGGGGATGCCGGCGAGGTCGGCGAGCCGTTGCGGCTGCTTGCGGCCGAGCGCCACCAGGGCGGCCTCCTTGAGCACGAAGTTGCGCGGCAGGTCGCGCTCGCGCGCCTGCCGCTCGCGCCAGGCGGCGAGCGTCCGCAGCACGGCGAGCTGGCGGCGGTCGAGGCCGCCGAGACCATTGAGCCGCAGATAGGACTCCTCGGGCGGTGGCAGGAAGCGCGCGGCGTCGCCCAGCCGCCGGCTCTCCTCGATCACCCAGGGGAACCTGCCCTGCTCCTCGAGCCGCGGCCGCAGCTGCTGATAGAGCGGCAGCAGCAACTCGACGTCGTGGGCCGCGTATTCGAGCTGCGCCGGCGTCAGCGGCCGCTGCAGCCAGTCGGTGCGGGTCTCGCCTTTGGCGAGCTCGACCCCCAGCAGCTCGCGCACCAGTCGCTGGTAGCTCATCGCCGCCTCGAGGCCGCTGAACGCGGCGGCGGCCTGGGTGTCGAACAGCGGCGCCGGGAACCAGCCGAAGCGGTGGTAGAGCACCTCGAGGTCCTCGCTCGGCGAGTGCGCTACCTTGAGGATGGCGGGGTCGGCGAGCACCGCGGCGAGCGGCGCGAGGTCGCTCAGCGCCAGCGGGTCGACGAGGGCGCCCTGGGTGCCGTCGGAGATCTGCAGCAGGCCCAGCCGCGGGAAGAAGGTGCGCTCGCGAACGAACTCGCTGTCGATGCCGACCACCGGCGCATGGCGCCAGCGGTCGGCGGCCCGCTCGAGGGCTGCCGGGGTGTCGATCCACTCCACCGGCGCGGCGGGGGCCATCGACGCAAGCGTATCAACGAGTGAGGCCCGCTGTGGCAGACTCGGTGCCGGCATGCAGCGCCCGGCCCGCCAAGACGACACCTTCGCCGCCGGCCTGCTGCGCGACGAGGTGGTGCTGGTGACCGGCGGCGGCACCGGCCTCGGCCGCGCCATCGCCACGCGCTGCGCCGAGCTGGGGGCGCGGGTGGCGATCTGCGGTCGGCGCGGCGAGGTGGCGGCGGTGACGGCGGCGGAGATCGCCGAGACCACCGGCGCCGACACGCTCGGCAGCGCCTGCGACGTGCGCGATTTCGCGCAGGTCGAGGCGTGGATTGCCGCCGCGGTGGTGCGCTTCGGCCGCGTCACGGCGCTGGTCAACAATGCCGCCGGCAACTTCCTGGCGCAGTCGGAGACGCTGTCGCCCAACGCCTTCCGCACGGTGGTCGACATCGTCCTCGCCGGCAGCTTTCACGCCACGCTGGCGGCGGGCAAGCAGATGATCGCCCAGGGTAGCGGCGGCAGCGTGCTGTCGATCGTCACTACCTACGCCTGGACGGGCTCGGCTTTCGTGGTGCCCAGCGCCGCCGCCAAGGCGGGAGTCCTGGCGATGACGCGCAGCCTGGCGGTGGAGTGGGGGCGCCACCGCATCCGCTGCAACGCCATCGCCCCCGGCCCGTTCCCCACCGAGGGCGCCTTCGCCCGCCTGATGCCCGCCGGCCTGGAGGAGATGGCCCGCCGCAAGGTCCCGCTGGGCCGCTTCGGCGAGCCCCGCGAGCTCGCCGACCTCGCCGCCTTCCTCCTCAGCGCGCGCAGCGGCTACGTCAACGGCGAGGTGGTGACGATCGACGGCGGCGAGTGGCTCAACGGCGGCGAGTTCAACTGGCTCACCCAGCTGCCTCAGGAGCAGCTCGACGCCGGGTTCGCGGCGCTGCGTGCGAAGACGGGGAAGACGCGGGACCCCGCCGAGGGGCAAGGGTAGGGGAGCAGCGGGAGAAAGCTCTCCCTACGCCGCCCCAGGCCCCTTGCCCTTCAGCGAATCGAGCATTTCGTTGAACGCCCGCTCGACGTCGCGGATATACACGTCGTTGGCGCGGATGCGCAGCCGGTCCTCCAGGTTGCCCTGGCGGACCTGCTCGAGGGCGCGGCGGACGGCGATCCAGGGGCCGGCTAGGCGGTGCGTGGTGAAGACGGCCAGCGCCACCACCGCGAGGATGGTGAGGCCGGTCTGTAGCAGCAGTGCCTTGCCCACGCTGCTGGCGATCCCCGCCGGCGCGCGCTCGGCGAAGACCAGATAGGTCGACGACGCCGCCACCAGCACCGCGGTGATGGTAACGATCAGCCAGAGGCCGGCGAAGCGGCCGACGAACGGCAGCGTGTGACGGACGCCGGAACCGCGCAACTTCCAGGCCATGACGGTGCGCTCCTGTCGGTGAGGGTCGCTATCGTAACCGCACCAGGTGGCGTCGGCTCAGTCGTCGACGCTGTCCCCCTTGGCGTATAGGTTGGCCAGCCCCTTCTGCGCCACCGCGACGCCGAGCTCGTCGATCCAGTTGGCGAGCTTGCTGTCGGTGGTCGACCAGGTGGAGCCCGAGACCACGCGCTGGTGCAACGCTGCCAGCAGCTCGCCGCTCTTGGCATCGACGAACTTGAGGTCGAGCGTGGTGTTGCCCGCTCCCGCCCCGAAGCCCACCCACACCTTGGCCGCGGTGCTACCGGTGGAGCAGTCGACGATGCGCCCCTCGACCTTGACGTCGCCGGAGGTCAGCGAGGTGGTCGCCTTGCCCTTCCAGTCGTCGGCCAGGGTTTCCTGGAACATCTGCGGCAGGTCGTTGTTCATCTGCCGGGCGAGCCGACGGTCGTTGGCGTCCGGCTCGGAGTCGCCGAGGAAGACCGGCTCCGGCCAGTCGACGAAGTGGAAGCTGTGCCCGTCGATGGCGAAGCCGTCCTTGACCCACAGGTAGTCGACGTCGAGGTCATGGTCGTCGACCTCCTTGAACGGCAACGGTCCGCCGAACCAGGTCGGTTCCAGCCGCCCCTCGTCGAGCGGCCCGGTGGGAGTCCCCTTTTTCTTCGCCTGCGCGGCGGGAGCGAGGACGAGCAGCAGCAGGGCACAAACAGGCACCAGCGCACGACGTGCCGTCATTTTCGGACCTCCTTGAGAAGTGCAGCGGTCTGGGGGGATCTTATCTGCTCGCCGGGCCGGCGTCTTTCCAGGCCGGCGGGGCGACCACCCGCGTCAACCAGCGGCGCACGAAGTCGCGGTGCAGCGCATCGTCGGGGTAGTCCCCCGCGCGATACGGGTAGCCTCGCATGGCGTTGAAGGGCAGCGGCTCGAGCTGCTCCGCCGCGCCGGTGTTGCGATCGGCGTCTTTGTCCCAGCCGTGGCTCTCCAGGAAGACGCTGCGCCGGAAGCCGGCGGGCGGCGGCGGCAGCCCGCCGGTGTCGAAGCCGAGGGCCACCTCATCGCCGGCGGCGAGGATGACCAGCCGGTCGTCGGCGGCGACCAGC
>DASYUP010000664.1:0-8015 GCA_036001185.1 Thermoanaerobaculia bacterium | reverse complement strand
ACCCACCCCGGAAACCCCGGCGGTGGTGAGCAAGAGACCAAGCTCGTAGAGCGTCATGACTGGTTTACCTCGTATCGCCACCCGGTTCGGACCCCGCGATCGCCGCGGGGGGGAGCGCTCGTCGCGCTCGCCAGCCGAGTGAGCAAGTGGCCTGCCAACCACGGCACCAGCTGTTAACCTAGCCTCGAACTCCCAGCCCCCTCGCCCGTATCACCCAGGAAAGGAAAGCTCCCCGCCGCCGCCTCGATGCTGCAGCTCCTGCTCGCCCGCCGCCTCCTGCCGCTCGCCGGGCTCGCCGCCTTTGCGCTGGCGGCCCTGTCGCTGGCCGACATGTTCCTCCCTCGCCCCTACGACGGCGTGGTGCTGGAGAGCGACGCCCCCGGCCAGCTGGTGGTGGCGGACGTCGTCGCCGGCTCCGGCGCCGACCGCGCGGGCATCCTGCGCGGCGACCGCATCGTCGGCATCGGCCGCGAGGTGCTGCGCTCGGAGGCCCACGCCGCCACGTTACTGGGACGGCACCAGATCGGCGAGGACGTCCCCTACCTGGTGGAGACGCCGGCCGGGCGGCGCGAGGTGGCGGTGCACCTCGGCCGCCGCCGCGTCGGCAGCCTCGCCTATGCCGGCGCGGCCCTGCTCGGCTTCGCCTTCTTCGCCGTCGGCGCCTTCGTGCGCGCGCGGCGTCCCGAGCTACTGGCGGCGCGCCTCTTCTACCTGCTGTCGATGCTCTTCCTGCTCTTCCTCGTCTGCCGGCTGCGCCCCGCCTCCTACTCGACGGTGGACGCCGTGGTGCTGCAGACGGGGACGCTGGCGCTGCTGCTGCTTCCCGGCACCTTCCTGCACTTCTTCCTCGTCTTCCCGCGCCCGCTGTGGGAAGGCGAGGCGGCCCTGCTGCCGCTGCTGCGCGCGCGCCGGCCGCGGCGCGCGCTGCTCGCCGTCCTCTACCTGCTGCCGCTCGCCGTCTTCGTCTACAACCTGATCTTCTGTCTGCAGCGCGGCACCTGGATCCTCATCAGCGGCGCGCCGCGCGCCAACTGGTGGGTGCTCGGGGCCTACATGGTGGTCGGCCTCGGCGCCCTCGGCGCCAACGCCCGGCGGCTGCGGCAACCCAATGAGCGGCGCGGCGCCTGGCTGGTCTTCCTCGGCACCCTGTTCGGCCTGGTGCCCTTCCTCGTCTTCACCGTCGGCTTCCCCTCGGTGCGCCACACCGAGCGCTACCTCTTCTACGGCGTCGCGCCGCTCGGCCTGGTGCCGCTCACCTTCGCCTACGCCATCGTCCGCTTCCAGCTGCTCGACATCCGCGTCATCCTGCGCAAGAGCCTCTTCTACACCGCCACCACGGCGCTGGTCACCGGCGTGTATGCCGCCGGTATCGCCGCCTTCAACTGGGTCTTCCAGGGCTCCTCGGCATCGCGGTCGGCCTGGTTCCCGGTGGTCTTCGCCCTCGCTATCGTGCTCGGCCTCGACCCGCTGCGCCGGCGCCTGCAGGGGCCGGTCGACCGTTTCTTCTATGGCGAGCTGCCCCGGCTGCAGCGCGCCATGGTGGAGCTCGGCGAGGCGCTCTCCGCCGACCGCGACCCGGGGGCACTGGTGCACGAGCTGGTGGCGGCGCTGCCCCGCCACCTCGGCCTGCACTTTGCCGCTCTCTACCTGGCGGAGGACGGCGAGCTACGACGCGCCGCCGGCCCGGCGGCACTGCCGGCGGCTCTCGCCGACCCCCCCGAGCTGCACCGGCTGCTGCACGGCTCCGGCGGCCTCGCTCCGCTCGAGCTGCTCGCCGGGCTCGCCGAAGGGGAGGCCGCCATCCTGCTGCAGCGGCTTGCCGACGACGGCGTCGAGGTGGCGGCCGAGCTCGCCTCGCCGCGACGGCGCCTGGGACTAGTGCTGCTCTCAGCGCGCGCCAGCCAGCTGTCGTGGGAGCGCGCCGAGCTGGAGCTGCTGCGCGGTCTGCTGGCCCAGGCCGCCATCGCCCTCGAGACGGGGCTGCTGCTCGCCGAGCGCACCCGCCAGGCCGAGCTCGAGCGCGAGATGGAGATTGCCGCCGGCATCCAGGCGAGCCTGCTGCCCGCGGCCCTGCGCTTCGCTCCCGGCTGGCAGGTGGCGGTGCGCTGCCGGCCGGCGCGCCACGTGGGCGGCGACTTCTTCTGCGAGCTCGCTCCCCACGAGTCGCTCAACGGCAACGGCGCCGCGGCCCTGGTCTATGGCGACGTCGCCGGCAAGTCGGTGCCGGCGGCGCTGATGATGATGGCGGCGCACGAGGTGCTGCACTCGCTGGCGATGACCCACCGGGCCCCCGAGGAGCTGCTGGCGCTCGCCAACCGCCGCCTCTACCAGCTCCGTCGCCGCAGCTTCGTCGCCGTCGGCTACCTGGTCGCCGGCGCGGCCGGGCGACTGCGCTACGCCCTCGCCGGTCAGCCCGGCCTGCTGCTGCGACGTGCCGGCGGCGAGGTGGAAGAGTTGCCGCTCTGCCGCCATCGCGTGCCGCTGGGGGCGCTGGCCGAGGGCAGCTACACGCTCGCCGAGGTGCCGGTGGAGTGCGGTGAGCTGATCCTCGGTTACTCCGACGGCGTTCTCGACGCCCGCGCGCCGGGCGGCGACTTCTTCGGTCCCGAGCGGCTGGCGGCGGCCCTGGCCGGCGCCCCGCCCGATCCCGCCGCCGCCGTCGACTCGATCCTCGCCGACCTCGCCCGCTTCACTCGCGGCGAGGAGCCCTACGACGACGTCACGCTGGTGGCGGTCGGCCGCCGCCAGGAGGACTCGCATGCGTAAGAAGCTCGCCTTCGCCGTCGTGCTGCTGCTGGCGGCGGCGCTCGCCGCCTGGGCCGCCCTGCGATCGCACGACAAGCCGGAATGGACCACGCGCTCGCCGGCGGCCCTGGCGGAGTTCCGCCGCGGCCTCGACGCCGAGCGCAAGTACTACGGTGCGGAGGCGCGCGGGCACTACCGGCGCGCTCTCGCGCTCGACCCCTCGTTCGCCGCCGCACGGGTGATGGTGCTGCGCGGGCTCAAGCCGGAAGACCCGCTGACCAAACCGACGATCGCCAGGCTCGCGAAGACCGACCGTAGCAAGCTCACCGCGCGCGAGGCCTTGCTCGTCGACTACCAGCTCGATTGGGAGCGCCAGCAGCGCGGCGCGGCACAGGCCCGCCTCGAGCGCTACCTCGCCGCCCACCCGCGCGACCCCTACGCCCTGCAGATGCAGATCGAGTGGCTGTGGCAGGACCGCCAGTGGCCACGCGCCGAGAAGACGTGTCAGGAGCTGCTGGCCATCGATCCCAACTGGCTCACCGCCCAGAACTACCTCGGCTACCTGGCGATGTCGCAGGGTCACTTTGCCGAGGCGGAGGACCGCTTCCGTACCTACCGCTACGTGGCGCCCGATCAGGCCAACCCGCACGACTCCCTCGGCGAGCTGCTGGCCCTGCTCGGTCGCTGGGACGACGCGCGGCGCGAGCTCGAGGCGTCGCTCGCCGTGCGGCCGGACTTCTGCGCCTCGTATTACCACCTGGGCCAGATGGCCTTGATGCGGCGTGATTTCGCCACCAACGGCCGTGAGCTCGAGCGCGCCCGCCGCCAGCCCGCCTGCGCCGGCTACGAGCTCGAGGCGCACACCTGCGGCCAGCGCCTGTGGGAATCCTACGCGCGCCACGACTGGGCCGCTCTGTCGCAGGCCTTCGACTCCTCCTGCGAGCAGAAGACGCGCTCGAGCTTCTGGATGAGCCATCTCGGCGCCGTCATGGCGGGCGACCTCGCGCGGGCGCGGGCAATCGAGGCCACGGTGGCGAAGTGGAACGCGGACGCCGGACCGCAAGGACAGGCACTGGTCGCGCACCTGCAGGGTGTGCGGCTGGTGGCCGAGGGCGACCCGCGCGCCGCCGGCGAGCGGTTCGCCGCCGTCGACGGAGCAGTCTCCTACTTCGGCCTCGATTTCGGCACCTTCAAGCTCTACAACCGCCTGCAATGGGCCCACGCGGCCGAGCAGGCGGGCGATGCCGCCCGGGCCCGCCAGCTGGTCGCCGAAGTGGCAGCGGTCAACCCGACCTTTGCCGAGCTCTACCGGCGGGGCGAGGTGGTGCTACCCCGCCCGCTGGCGCCGGTGGCCCGCGCCAAGTGACCCCGTGGCGCGCGACGAGCGCCGCCGGCACCCTTCGCTGGGAGGCGAGCCGCGCCCCCCCGGCGGTGACGTCGCGGTACGACGATTGCAGAGTCCTCGAGCGCCTGCTGCGGCAGGCGGAGGTGCACCCATGGACGAAACACCGACCCCGCCATCCCGGGAGCCCCTGCTGTACGGCCTCGCCGGCCTGGTTCTCGGCGCCGCCGTGGGTGCCGGGCTGACGTTCCTTCTCGACCCGGCGAACGGCCGGCGCCGGCGCGCCCAGATCGCCGACCAGCTCGTCCACGCGCGCAAGCGCGGCGTGCACGCGGTGCGTGACGCCGCCAGCGACATCGGCCAGCGTTCGCGTGGCCTCGGGGCCGCCGTGCGGGCGCGGCTGCTGGCGGACCGCGCCGACGCGCGCACGCTGGAGGCGCGGGTGCGGGCACGGCTGGGGCGGATCGCCACCAACCCGGGTGCCATCGCCGTGGTCGCCGAGGGGACCCGTGTCACCCTGCGCGGCTCGGTGCCGCCCGACGAGCTCGACGACGTGCTCGACGTGGTGGCAGCCGTCAAGGGCGTCCACGAGGTCTACAACCTCCTACAGGTGCAGCTCGCGGCGCCAGTGCCGGGCCACCACTAGCTCGGCTCAGGGATCGTCTCAACCTAGGGCTTCTCGCGGACGGCACCGAAGAGGATCTGAACAAACGCCCTGCCGGGTGCGCCCAGGGCCAGGTCACCGATTCCATCGCCGTCGAAGTCGCCGATGGCGGCCGCCGAACCGATCGCCGGCGTGTCCCGGGTAGGAACGTACCCCTGACGCTCGAACTGCAGCTGATCGCGGTAGGTCCCCAGTCGACTGTCGCCGCCGAAGAGCAGGTGCACCACCCCCTGGTCGGCAGACCCACCCACATCCTCTTCCGTCACCCCCACGAGCAGGTCGCTCGCGCGGTACGATCCCGATAGGTCATACCCATCCAGACCCCCGGCGACGAGAGGGAAGCCAAAGTGGTCGCGCGACTCCGGCACCGCCCCTCTGAGGTTGCTCTGGTCGAAGCGCTCGCGCTGCGCGGTCTCGAGGCCGTGGCCACGCTTGCCGTACGCCACCACGATCTTGCCCGCCGCTTCCTGCCACGTGCCGCCCGCCCCCGCCACTCTCTGCCCGGCGACACCGATCGCCAGATCGTCGGTGTCGGCGCACGCATCACTCGTGGGAGCGAATGCGCACTGCAAGGCCCCCGGCCGATCGAAGTGGCCGGCCGCGAGAGAGACACCGAAGAGGTCGTCCGACTCGACGGAGCCAGCGAAATCGGCGTCCGAGAAGAGCTGATCGCCGGTCGGATCCAGGCCGGATGGCGAGCCGTAGAGCACGTGGACCTGCCCGCCCGATCCTTCACCTGGCGCGCCGATGGCCAGGTCGTCGAAACCGTCCGCGTCGAAGTCGCCGCCAGCTAGCGCATCACCGAAGTAGGACTGGTAGGCGGCGTAGCCCTGGACTCCCTGGCGGCCGGCGCCGAAGAGCCGACTGCGCGAGCTGGTAAGCCCCGCCGGCGAGCCGTAGAAGATCTCGACCGCCCCCTCATCCGTCTCCTGCGGCTGGATCGGCTAGCCCCAGTCCTCGTAGGGAATGCCGACCGCGAGGTCGTCGAAGTGGTCGTGGTCGAAGTCGCCGACTGTCAGCGCCGCGCCGAAGGAATCGGAAGGCTCGGTCATACCGGGGACGCCGGGCGTGTCCTGGTCGAGCGTAGCGACCCGTTGCCAGCTGCCGGCAGCGTAGCGCTCGATCCAGACCTTACCGCCCCCCAGGCCGTTGACGTTGGCGGAGTCCCCGCCAATCGCCAGCTCGGGCCGACCGTCGCCGTCGAAGTCCCCCGCGGCCAGGGCGCTGCCTAAGTCATCAAAGCCATTGGTGCCGCGAAGGGAGATGGCCTGCGTCAGGGTGCGGCCAGGAGCCCCCCAGAAGATCCGGACCATACCTGCTGAGTAGACGCTCGAGTCCGGGCTGCGGCCGGGAGAGTCGGCGTAGGGAGCAGCCACCGCCAGATCGTCATCGCCGTCGCCGTCGAAGTCGGCCGAGACCAAGGTTCCTCCGAAGCCTCTCGCGTGGGCGACCTCTGAGAACGACGGGCCAGGGGCGAGGTTGTCCGCCACCTCCCAGACCTGGGCCGCGTGGGCGTGGAGCGGAAGGAACAGCAATGCGAGTGCGAAACGCGTGGCGAGTGTTCGCATGAGTATCAAGCCTCCCGATGACGAAACGGAGAATCGGCCCGGATCGGGAAACGGGCGGGACCCAGCAGACCCCTGCGAGGCAGTCGTGGCCCTTGGCAATCGCCGGAAGGGCGACCTGCTGCTGCAGAGCAAGTTACTCTGGAGCACCGTGACCGCCGACGAGACCTCCCTGTCCCCCGCTCCCGTCCCGCCGGCGGTGGCGATCGACGAGCGGCTCTCCATCCCGCTCGCCGAGCTGTCGTTCGAGACCTCGCGCGCCGGCGGGCCCGGCGGGCAGAACGTCAACAAGGTGGAGTCGCGGGTGACGCTGGTCTTCCCGCTCGCCACCTCGCCGAGCCTCGACGAGGCGCAACGCGCGCGCCTCGCTTCCCGGCTCGCCACGCGAGTTTCCAAGGCGGGCCTCTTGCGGGTGAGCGCGCAGAAGCACCGCACGCAGGGAGCCAACCGCGAGGCGGCCCTGGAGCGCTTCGCCGAGCTGCTGCGCGAGGCACTCGCCGAGGCTCCCGAGCGCCGGCCGACGCGGCCGCCGCGGGCGGCGAAGCGACGGCGGCTCGAGGGCAAGCGTGCCCGCAGCCGCGTCAAGGAGCTGCGGGGTCGGGTGCGCGGCGAGGAGTAGAGAGGCCCGGGATCTCGGCGCGCCCGATGCGGTACTGCAGCAGCTCGCAGCGGATGCCGCCGTTCCACAGCGCGTTGCGGCGGAAGGGGCGCATGCGCACCTCGCCGGCGAGGGTGGGATCGGCGGTGAGCAGCGCCAGCGTCCAGCCCTCGCAACGCGCCTTGACGGCCTCGCCCAGCCGGCGGTAGACGGCCGGCAGCGCCGCCGGGTCGCCGACGCGCTGACCGTAGGGAGCGTTGGTGGCAATCAGCCCGCCGGCGACGCCCGGTGGCGGGCGCAGCTCGCCGACGTCGGCGCAGCGCAGCTCCACCGGCACGACGCCCAGCGCGGCGAGCGTAGTCCGCGTGAGCTCGAGGGCCCGGGCGTCGAGGTCGGCGCCGGCGAGCGGCGGCAGGCGCCCGCGCCCGGCGTCGCGCCGGGCCGCCGCCTCGGCGCGCACCGCCTTCCACAGGCCCGGCTGGTGACCCCGCCAGCCGGCGAAGCCGAAGCGCTCGCGCAGCAGCCCGGGCGCCACGTCGCCGGCGAGCATCGCCGCCTCGGCGAGCAGGGTGCCCGAGCCGCACATGGGATCGACGAAGGCACCGCCGGCGGCGGCGATAGCCGGCCAGCCGGCGCGCAGCAGCACCGCCGCGGCGACGTTCTCCTTGAGCGGCGCCGGCACGCCGCCGGTGCGATACCCGCGCCGGTGCAGCGCCTCACCGGCGAGGTCGAGCGACAGCTGGGCGCTGCCGCGCTCGACCAGCACGTGGAGGCGCAGGTCGGCCGCCGCCGGGTCGACGCTCGGCCGCTCGCCCCACTCGGAGCGCAGCCGGTCGACGATGGCGTCCTTCGCCTTCAGCGCCACGAAGTGGGTGTTGAGGTCGCGATCGCCGCGCGCGTGGGCGTCGACGGCGAAGGTGGCACCGCGCACCAGGTGGTCCTCCCACGGCAGGTCGCGCACGTCGTCGTAGAAGGTGCCCGAAGACGTCGCGGCGACACGCCAGAGCGGCATCAGGATGCGGCTGGCGAGCCGCGACCAGAGGCAGGCGCGGTAGGCGACGGCGAGATTGCCGCGGAGAGCCAGCCCGCCGGCGGTGGCGC
>DASYUP010000663.1:0-1821 GCA_036001185.1 Thermoanaerobaculia bacterium | reverse complement strand
TCGATGGCGCACAGCGACAGCGCGCGGTAGCCGATGCGCGGCTCGCAGCGGCCTTCGAGGATGGCGCGGCGGATGGCCTGCCGCGCCTCGGGGCCGCCGACGCGCCCGAGGCTCTCGAGGATGAGCGGCACCAGGTTCTTGGGCCCGCCGTCGACCAGCGACAGCAGCACCGGCACGCTTTCGCGGTCACCGAGCTCGCCGACGGCGCGGATGAGATCGGGATTGGGACGCTGCGCCAGCTGCGAGCGCAGCGGCGGCACCAGCTCGCGCAGCGAGAACTCCGCCGCCACCCGCGCCACCAGCGCGGCGTAGAGGTCGGGCCGCTCGGAGAGCCAGCCCTCCCAGGGCAGCTGGCGCACCAGCTCCTCCTGGGTCGCCACCTGATTGAGCACCCGCAGTCGCGCGTCGTGCGGCTCCATGGCGACGATCTGGCCCACCACGTCCCGGGCGCTGAGCCCGAGGTGGGCGGCGAGGATCAGGCGCGCCTCGTCGTCGACGTCGCGGCGCGCCGCCAGCTCCTCGCGCAGCTCGTTGCGATGGGTGGCCATCAGCGGCCCGAGGGCGCTGCGGTAGTCGGCGGGCGAGTCGAGGTAGAGGTCGAGCAGCGCCTCGGCCAGCCGCCGGTCGCGGATCTTGCGGAAGGCCTTGCCGATCGAGCTGATGAGCTCCGCCGGCGGCAGCTCGTCGCGGGTGGCGGCGGCGAGGGCCGGCACCGGCGCCGCGCGCGGGAAGCGGCTGGCGAGCAGGAAGCCCCAGGAGCGCGCCTTGCCCGGCTGCGCCAGCAGCTCGGTGATGAGGTCCTTGCGCTTGGCCAGGCAGGCGGGCAGCACGGAGGCGTCGGCCGGCCCCTCGCAGACCAGCTCGAGGGCGCGCGTATCCTGCGGCCCCGGGCCGAGGGCCAGCAGACAGCGGGCGGCGGCGAGCCGCGTGCCGTCCTCGCTCTGCTCGAGGATGGCGGCGCACGAGCCGCGCAGCTCCTCCTGGTTGCGCGGCGTCGTCGGCAGCCCCTCGAGCACGTGTGCCAGCAGGCCCACCATGGTCTCGGGATCGAGCTCGTCGCGGAAGCGCAGCCAGTGCTTGCACAGCGCCGAGAAGGCCTTGTTGCCGCCGATGCGGGCCAGCGACTCGGCCGCCAGCGGCCCCACCATGAGGTCGGTGAGCAGCTTGGTGAGCGGCGTCACCGCCGCCGGCGAGCGCAGGTCGCCGAGGGCCTGGATGGTGGCCAGCTGCAGCCAGGGGTCGCCGTCGAGAAAGGGCAGCAGGTCGGGGATGGCGCGGGCGTCGCCGAGCAGGCCCACCGCCTCGATCGCCGCCCCCACCACGTTGGGCTCTTCGTGGTTCAGCGCCGCCCGTAGCGGCTCGAGGGAGCGCAGGTCGCGCACGTGGCCGAGGGCCAGCACCGCCTGCAGCACGATGTCGGGGTCCTTGTCGCGCAGCAGGCGCACTGCCAGCGTGATGGCCCGCGCGCCGCGCATCTTGAGCATCTCGAGGCCGGCGTTGCGCAGGACGTCGTCGGCCTCCTCGCGCAGGTACGACTCGAGTCGCTCGTCGGTGACCACGGCGGCGCCGGTGCGCAGGGCCCGCTCGCGGATCACCGGGCTGGAGTTGCGGATCAGCCGTTCGATGGCGGAAATGCGTTCCTCGGTGGGCAGCGCCGGGAGCTGGTCGAGCAGCTCCATGCACTCCTCCCAGCTGGGCTCGGGATCTTTCGCTGGTGCCTCGACCATCGTCTCCGACCTCTTCTGCCGTGAGTGAGAAAGCGGGTTGGCTCAGGCGCGCGGCGCTGCCGCGTCCTGATCCCTTACCTGCAGCACCTTGTCA
>DASYUP010000662.1:0-8321 GCA_036001185.1 Thermoanaerobaculia bacterium | reverse complement strand
TGCGCAGGGGCAGGGGACGAGCCTGCTGCCCCGACTCGGTGGCCAGCCGGCGGCGCCGGCGCGGGCGGCCGCGTATGCCCAGCACTTTTTCCCCGGGCCACGGCGCGCCGCCGTGGTGCTCGGCCGCTGGAAGCTCGCCCTCTTCGATCGCCAGGCGCGCTACCAGCCACCCGACGACTACCAGGCGCGGCTCGCGAGCGGCGAGCTGG
Source organism: Thermoanaerobaculia bacterium (assembly GCA_036001185.1). Classification (GTDB taxonomy): domain Bacteria; phylum Acidobacteriota; class Thermoanaerobaculia; order Multivoradales; family JAIOJS01; genus DASYQD01. The sequence continues at coordinate 8,112 of DASYUP010000662.1, read as the reverse complement.
CCCGCCTGCCGCGCATCGGCCTCTACGATCTCGAGCGCGATCCGCACGAGCGGCAGGACCTCTCGTCTCTGCGGCCGGACCTGGTGGCGCGTCTCGCCGCCATCGTTCACGATCACCTCGGTCGTGAGGTGTCGGGGCTGCGGCTGCTCCTCGCCGGCGCGCCGGCAGGCACGGTGGTCGACGTCGAGCTGCACTTCCGCCACCCGCTCGCCTGGTGGGAGTCCTGCTTCCTCGGCGAGGGCGATCGCGTCGTGGCGGCCGGCGACCGGCTGCGGCTGACGCTCGTCGGCGAGGCGCTGCCCAAAGGCGTGCTGTTGCCGCCGGCGAGCGAGATCGTCTCCCTGCGAGTCATCACTCCCGTCTGGCTGCCGGTGCGGCTCGGAGGAGGCGGCACCTACGGGGGTGGGCCGCTCGGCGCCGCCGCAGTGGCGCACCCGCAATGGCCGGGCGCCGAGGGGCCGCAGCTGCTGATCTGGCTGCCGCCAGGGAGCGCGGCCCCGCCCCCCGCGCGGCCGCACGGTCCCGAGGACGAGGGCACCAGGCGCCTGCGGGCGCTGGGCTACGTGGGATGAAGGTGCCGCTTCCACCCGGTGTGCCCGAGCGGGTGATGGCGCGCAGCGCCCTGGTGGTGGCCCCCCACTACGACGACGAGGTGCTCGGCTGCGGCGGGTTGGTGGCGCAGCTCGCGGCGAGTGGCGCGGCGGTGCGCGTGCTGTTCCTCTCCGACGGCAGCGGCGGCAGCGAGGAGGTCGGCGACCGCGCGGCATACGCTCGCCGGCGCCGCGAGGAGTCGGCCGCCGCCCTGGCCGAGCTCGGCGTCAAGGGCGTCGAGCACCTCGAGCTCCCGGACGGTCAGCTGGCCGCGGCGCTGCCGGAGATCGAGCGCGGCCTGCGGCGAGCGCTGCTCGCCTTCCGGCCCGAGCTGGTGCTGGCCCCGTCGCCGCTCGAGGCCACCGCCGACCACCGGGCCGCCTTCGGCGCGCTCTTCGCGGTGCTCTCGCCGCTGCGGCCCCGCGACGAGCTCCATCTGGTGGTGAAGGCGACTCGCTTCCTGCTCTACGAGGTCAACCACCCTGCCTACCCGGACCTGCTGGTCGATGTCTCCGCCCAGGTGCCCGTGCTCGCGCGCGCCATGGCCGCCTACCCGAGCCAGGAGGAACGCCACCCCTACCTGGCCGCGGCGCTGGGACTGCGCCGGTGGCGGGCACTGTCGCTGCCGGCGACAGTGGAGGCGGCAGAGGCGTACAAGCAGCTGGTGCTCGCCGACTTCACGACGCGCAGCGCGGCGCGGCTGATTCGCGACCTGGGCGGCGTCCCGGAGCTGCTGGAAGTGCGCGAAGGGCCGCTGGTGTCGGTGGTGGTGCGCACCTGCGACCGGCCGGCGCTCTTGGGCGAAGCGCTCGCCTCGCTGGCGGCGTCGACCTATCGCCACGTCGAGGTGGTTCTGGTCGTCGACGGCGGCGGCGCGGCGCCGGTGCCGGAAGACTTCTCGTTGCCCCTTCGGCGCGTCGAGCTACTGGCGCGCTGCGGCCGCGCCGCCGCCGCCAACGCCGGCGTCGAGGCGGCGAGCGGAGCGTTCGTCGGGTTCCTCGATGACGACGACCTCGTCGAGCCCGAGCACCTGGCGACGCAGGTGGCACTGATTGGCGCCGCCGGCGTCCGCGTGGCGTACACCGACGCCGCCGTGGGTGTCTACGAGCTCGACGGCGAGGAAGGCTGGCGGCAGGTGGAGCGGCGGCTGCCCTACAGCCGCGACTTCGATCCGGACCTGCTGCTGCTCGACAACTACATCCCGCTGCACACCCTCCTCGTCGAGCGTGAGCTGCTGCGGCAGGCGGGCCCTTTTGACCCCGACCTGCCCTTCTTCGAGGACTGGGACCTGCTCATCCGCCTCGCCGCCCTCGTTCCCTTCCACCACTTGGCGCAGGTCACCTGCGAATACCGCCACTTTCGTGGTGGCGGACACGTGCTCGGCGAGCGCCCGCGCGAGCGGCCGGACTTCCTGGCGATGAAGCAGCGGGTCCTCGAGCGCCATCGCAAGCGGCTCGCTCCTGCGGCCCTCGCGCGGGCCGTCGACACCCTTCGCCGCGAGGCGGTGGAGGCCGGGGAAGCGGCGGCCATGGTCGAGGCGGAGCGGCTCGCCGCCGAGCGCGCCCGCGCCGAGGCCCAGCGTGCCCGCGCCGAGGCCGAGGAGGCGATGCACCGGCTGCACGGCGAGGTGGTGGCGCTGCGCGCCGAGCGCGAGGGGCTCGCCGCCGACGTCGCGGCGCAGGGCGGGGAGCTGCAGCGGCTCTTCGGCGTCGAGGGGGAGCTGCGGCGGCACCTCGCCGAGCAGGACGCCCACCTGGCCCGCTGCTACGCCGAGATCTCCCGGCTCAACGCGCTGCTCGAGGAGATGCGCGGGACGCGCGCCTGGCGCCTCCACCAGTGGCTGGAGCGCCGGCGCGGATGACGCGGGTCGCCCTGCTCTCCAGCGAGCCGGTGCGGGAGCGCATGGCGGGCATCGGCATTCGCTACCTCGAGCTGGCGCGGCGGCTGCCGCGGCCCGGCATCGAGGTGGTGCTGGTGTCGCCGGCCGCCGCCGCCGAGGCGCCCGCCATGCCGGCCGAAACGCGTACCTTCGCTCCCGGGCGGCTGCGCGAGCTGCTCGCCGATTGTGACGCCGTGGTGGCGCAGGGGCAGCTCGCCAACGACCTCGTGCTGGCCCTGCCCGAGCTACCAACGGCGATCGACCTCTACGATCCCTGGCTGGTGGAGAACGCCCACTACCTCCCGAGCCTCGGCCTCGACCCCTGGCGCAACGATCACGCCACCTGGGTGCTGCAGCTGTCGCGCGGCGATCTCTTCCTCTGCTCGTCGGCGGAGCAGCGGCTCTACTACCTCGGCTTCCTCACCGCCCTCGGGCGCGTCAACCCCGAGCGGCTCGCCGCCGACCCGAATCTCTCGCGCCTGCTGATCGAGGTGCCGTTCGGCGTTCCCACGGACCTGCCGCAGCACCGCCCGCTGCTGGCGCCGCGCCACGGCGGCGAGCGCCGCATCCTCTTCGGCGGCCTCTACGACTGGTACGACCCCTTCACGCTGCTCGACGCGCTCGCGCGACTGCCGGACCTGCCGTGGCAGCTCTATTTCGTGCGCACCCCCAACGCCGGGGAGACGCCGCAGTCGCTGCTTGCCCGCGTCGAGGCGCACAGCCGGGCCCGCGGCTGGTGGGGGGAGCGGGTGCAGGTGCTCGAATGGGTGCCGGCAGAGCGGCGCTTCGACCTGCTGCGTGACGTCGACCTGCTCTGCTCGCCACACCGGCCGACGCTGGAAACCATGCTGTCGCTGCGCACCCGCTTCCTCGACGCGCTCGCTGCCGGCTGCCCGGTGGTGCTCACTGACGGCGGCACGGTGCCGCGGCTGGTGAGCGAGCAGGGGGCCGGCTGGGTGGTGCCTCCGGAAGACACGGCGGCGCTGGCCGCCGCTCTCGGCGAGGCGCTCGGCGACGCGGCGGAGCGTGGCCGCCGCGTGGCCGCCGGTCAATGCCTCGCCTCGAGCTTTGCCTGGGAGCGGGTGCTGGCGCCGCTGGTCGCCTTCTGTCACCAGCCGTGGCGCGACGCCACCCGCGAGCGCTTCGCCTTCAAGCCCGACACCGTGGCGCCGGCCGACGCGCTCGGCTTCCGGCTGCGCCGCCGGTTGCGGCGCGCGCTGGCGGAGAGGTGATGGCCCGCGGGGCGAGCCCCACTGGCGCCGTGCCGCGCGTCGCCATCCTCGTTCCCAGCTGGAACGGGCGCGCTCACCTCGAGACCTGCCTCGCCGCGCTCGCCGGCCAGCATGACCCCGGCGTGCCGTGGCAAACCTGGGTGCTCGACAACGGCTCGACCGACGGCACGGCGGAATGGCTGCGGCGGGCGCATCCGTCGGTGCGGCTGCTCGAGAGCCCGACCAACCTCGGCTTCGCGGCCGGAGTCAATCGCCTGGTCGAGGCGGCCGCGGATGCCGAGCTCGTCGCTTTTCTCAACAACGACACCCGGCCCGAGCCGGACTGGTTGGGCGAGCTGGTGGCGGCGCTGACCGCGGCGCCCGCCGAGGTGAGCGCGGTGTCGGGGTGCATCCTCGACTGGGAGGGCGAGCGGCTCGACTTCGGCCGTGGCGTCGTCACCTTCGACGGACACGCCTTCCAGCTCGACTACCGGCGGCCGCTGTCGACGGCGCGGCGGCCGCGGCCGGGCGACGAGCTACCCTTCGCCTGTGGCGGCAACCTGCTGGTGCGCCGCGAGCGCTTCCTCGCCGCCGGCGGTTTCGATCCCGCCTACTTCGCCTACTACGAGGACGTCGACCTGGGCTGGCGGCTGTGGTCGCGCGGCGAACGCATCCTGGCGGCGCCGCGGGCGGTGGTGCGTCACCGCTCGGGCGCCACCAGCGATCTGCTCGGCCTCTACCGCCGCGGCTTCCTCTTCGAGCGCAACGCCTTCCTCACTGTGCACAAGAACCTCGACGAGGAGCTGTGGCCGCGGCTGATGCCGGTGGTGATGCTGACTTTGATGGCGCGCAGCCAGCACCTGCTGGCCCGCTGCAACCCGGGCGGCGAGCTGCTGGGGGTGGACCCCTACGCCGCCACCGCGGCGGTGGCTCCGGCGCCGGCTCCCGACGGCGGGCGCTTCGGCAACCTGCGGCGCGGCGACCTCGCTGGCGCCTGGCGCAGCCTGCGCAACCGCCTGCGCCGTCCCCACGGCGGCGACGGGGCGCGACTGCCGCTGCTCAGCGACGAGCGCACGGTGACCCAGCTGCAGGCGATCTCCTCACTCCTCGGCGGGCTCGACGGCGCCGCCGAGCGGCGGCGGCAGGTGCAGGTGGCAAGGCGGGTGCCCGACCGCGAGCTGTTCGCCCGCTTCCCGCTCTGGGTGGTGCCCACCTACCCGGGCGACGAGGCCCTCTTCGCCTCGCCCGGTTTCCGCAGCTGGCTACCGCACGACCTTCCCCTCGTGGAGGCGAGGCTCGCGGACGTGATGGAGTGGCCCTGAAGCCGCTGCGACACTCTTGGTAGGGGGCACCGCCCTACCCCGGAGTGTCGTCCTCCAGCAGCACCGCCGTTCCGTAGGCCATCAGCTCGGCCGCCGTCTCCATCATCTCGGTGGTCTGGAAGCGCAAGGCGACGACGGCGTGGGCGCCGAGCGACTCCGCGTCCTCGAGCAGGCGGTCGATCGCCTGCTCGCGCGCCTCGGCGATCAGCTTGGTGTATTCGGGCACCTCGCCGCCGACGATGTTGCGCATCACCGCCATGATGTCGCGCCCGATGTGACGCGCCCGCACGCTGTTGCCACGCACCAGGCCGAGAGTCTTGACGATGCGCTTGCCGGCGATGGTCTCGGTGGTGGCGAGGATCACTTGTTCACCCTCCGGTAGCGATCGTGCCGCAGGTCATGGAGGCGGTCGAGGAGGACCGACAGCAGCAGCAGCACGAAGCCGGCGACGATACCCGCCACCGCGACCCGCTCCCAGGCCGGCACCGTCGAGCGCGCCAGCTCCACCAGCGCGAAGGCCGTCATCACCGTCAACCAGACCCCGAGCAGCAGCCAGCCGCCGAGGCGCAGCGCCCGGCTGCCGGCGGTCTTGGGCAGCTCCTGCCACTGCTCGTCGGCGGGAACCACGAAGGCGCTGCCACGCGCCGCCTCGCGCACCGCGGCGAGGTCGGCCAGCTCGCCGCGGCAGTCGGCGCAGCCTTCGAGGTGCAGCACCACCTGCTGCCGCTCGCGCTGCGTCAACATGCCGTCGAGGTATCCCGACAGCAGCTCTTCATCGAAGCGACGCCCGCAGATGGCGGTCACGGTGACCCCTCCTTGGTCCCTCGCGGCGCCGGGGGCAGCGCGCCCGCTGCCCGCAGCGCCGCGCCCAGCGCCTTGCGAGCGCGGTGAAGGCGCGACATCACGGTGCCGCGGGGGACCCGCAGCACGTCGGCGATCTCCTGGTAGGAGAGGTCCTGATAGTCGCGCAGCACCAGGATCTCGCGGTGCTCCCGCCCCAGCGCGCCGAGGGCGGTGAAGACCCGCCGCCGCAGCTCGGCGCGCTCGGCGTCGAGCGCCGGGTCGGCGTGGCCGTCGACCAGCTCCGGCCGCCAGCGGTCGGGCTCGGCATCGAGCGGCTCGGCGCGGCGCACGCGGCTGCGGCGCATCAGGTCGCGGCAGCGGTTGCGCACGATGCTGTAGAGCCAGGGGCGCACCGGCTGGTCGGGGTGGAAGCGGTCGAGGGTGGTGAAGAAGCGCAGCAACGCGTCCTGGGTAGCGTCGAGGGCGTCGTCGCGGTTGCCCATCAGCTGCAGGGCGAGCATGAAGGCCGCCCGGCGGTGGGCGACGGCGAGCGCCTCGCGGGCGTCGGCATCGCCGCCCCGCGCGCGGCGCACCAGCTCGCGGTCGGACTGCTCGCGATCGTGCCGCTCCCGGTCGACGCGCTCGCGCTCCGACGCGTTGCGGTCGTCGGGCGCGACCGGAAAGGGGGCGGCAGGGGAAAGCGCCATGGCGGTGGCCACGAATCATGCCCTACGCCGGGCGCGGGGGCGAAATTCCCTCAGGCGGGCTGGCCGCGGGCGTGGCAGGGTGGTCCGCCGGCCGCCTTGACCGTGGCCCGGCCGGCGCCTACGCTCGCCACCATGCCCGCCCTTTCGGTGGTGATCCCCACCCACGAGCGCCTGGAGGTGCTGCCGGAGGTGCTGGCGGCCCTCGCCGCCCAGCAGGACGCTCCCGAGCTCGAGGTGGTGGTCGTCGACGACGGCTCCCGCGACGGCACGGCGGCCTTCCTCGCCGGCTACGGTGGCGCGTTGCCCCTCACCGTCCTGCGCCAGGAGAATCGCGGGCCGGCGGCGGCGCGCAACGCCGGGGTAGCGGCGGCGCGCAGCCCCCTGGTCGCCTTCCTCGGCGACGACACCGTGCCGGAGCCAGGCTGGGCCGCCGCCCACGCGGCTGCCCACGAGCGGCGGCCGCAGCGCCGGCCCCTCGCCGTCCTCGGTTACACCGGCTGGCACCCGCGCATGCGCACGACGCCGTTCCTGCGTTACATCAACGAGCACGGGCTGCAGTTCGGCTACGCGCTCATCACCGACCCCGAGCAGGTGCCCTTCAACTTCTTCTACACCTCCAACATCTCGCTGCCGCGGGACCTGCTGCTCGCCGAGCCGTTCGACGTCGCCTTCCCCCATGCCGCCTGGGAAGACGTCGAGCTCTCCTACCGGTTGCAGCGGCGCCACGGCCTCACCATGGTCTACGAGTCGGCGGCGCGGGTGGCGCATCTGCACCCCACCGACTTCGCCCGCTTCAGCCGGCGGCAGGAGAAGGCGGGGGAGTCGGCGGTGGTCTTTTTCCGTCTCCATCCCGAGCTCGGCGCCTTCCTCGGGCTGTCGGCGGCGGGGCCGCCACCGCTGCCCAATGGCCGTCGCCGCCGCCTGCAGGACACCCTGGTTCGGGCCTTGCAAAACCTCCCCGTGCATACGCCGAAACTATGGGAGGACACCCTCCGCGATCACTACATACGAGGGCTCTGGCGTGGTTGGGAGCGGATGCGCGCCAGTACCCCGTAACGAGAGGAAAGATCATGGCCAGCCTGAGTTTGATGTCGATCGGCAAGCGGCTGGGGTGGGCCGCGGCGGCGTTCGCGCTGCTGCTCCTGCTGCCCCGCGCGGCCGCTGCCGGCCGCGGTGCGGCGTCCACGCGGAGTGACGGCGGCGTCTCCCGTTCGGGGACGGGATCCGCATCGTCATCTCACGGATCGTCGAGCGGCAGCAGCTCCGGCGGCTCGTCGCATGGCTCCTCAGGCGGCTCCGCCGTGCCCCGTGGCAGCAGCCATGGCGACGACGGCGGCGCCAGCAGCGGCCGCGACAGCGGCCCGCGGCGCGAGGGCGACGAAAGCGGCCGCGTCGCGGTGCCGCGTGCCGGCGGCAGCTCGCCGGACCCGCGACAGCCCAACGACAGCCGCAGCAGCGGTCGCCACCACGGCGGGCATCGTGGCGGCGGCTGGGTGGGCGGCACCTGGTGGGGGGATCCCTGGTACTACGGCTACGGCGGCTACGGTCCGGGTTGGGGCTGGGGATGGGGTTGGGGATGGGGCAGCGGCTGGTGGTGGCCCTGGGGGCCCGCCGGCGTG
>DASYUP010000661.1:0-10693 GCA_036001185.1 Thermoanaerobaculia bacterium | reverse complement strand
GGCTGTCCGTCGTTGTTCGTGACCCGGCCGGTGATCCTGCCGTTGACGTCGGCTTGGGCGAGCAGCACCGCGGGTGTCAAGAGCAGTCCGATCCACAGTCCCGTCGTGAGACGCGTCCGCATCGGTTTCACGCTCCTGGTTTAACTGGGTGTGTGCCATTATCCGCCCCAACCGGTTCTAAGGGGTGGTCCCGGCGAGAAGCCAATTTTCTGGAGCAAGTTCCATGAAGTTGAATCGCCACCGAGAGTTACGGCCTCTTGCTATAGTGCGAGTCAGATCGATTTCCCAGCGACGCAGCCCGGTCGCGCCGGGCCAACGGAGGTGCCAATGATCACGCGCAGGAGCCTGGAACTTTGTGGTCTCGCGCTCTTGTCGCTGCTGGTGTTGCCAGCAGTGGCGAGCGCTCAGCTCAACACGGGTGACCTTTACGGCAGCGTCGACGACCAACAGCACCAGGCGCTGCCCGGCGTGACCCTCACGCTCACCGGGGTGGGCGCCCCGAAGGTCGCGGTCTCGGACGAGAAGGGTAACTTCCGCTTCGTCGGCCTCTACCCGGGCCAGTACGCGCTGCGCGCCGAGCTCGATGGGTTCTCCACCGTCGAGCAGACGGGGATCGAGGTCAAGCTGGGCAGCAAGCTCTCCCTCGAGCTGTCGATGAGCAGCGCGGTGCGCGAGACCATCACCGTCACCGCCGAGCACATGCTGCTCAACCCGCGCGAGCAGAACTCCGGCCCCGTCCTCACGCCGCAGGAGCTGGAGAAGCTCCCCACCGCCCGCGATCCCTGGTCGCTGCTGCGCCAAGCGCCGGGCGTGCAGGTCGACCGCGTCAACGTCGGCGGCAACGAGAGCGGCCAGCAGTCGGCTTTCTTCGTCGGCGGTGCCACCAGCGCCGACAACACCTTCGCCGTCGACGGCGCCATCGAAACCGACATGGCGGCCGTGGGCTCCTCGGCCAGCTACTACGACTTCGGCGCCTACGAGGAGTTCCAGCTCACCACCGCCTCGACGGACGTAGCGATCCAGACCGCCGGGGTGACCATCAACCAGATCACCAAGCGCGGCTCCAACGTCTGGAAGGGTGACGCCCGCTACCTGAAGACCGACGGCAGCCTGCAGTCGAAGCCGTCGACCGACGGGTATCCCGCGGGGATCGTCGGCAACGAGATCGACAGCATCGAGGAGTACGGCGCCAACGTCGGCGGCCCGCTGGTGCAGGACCACCTGTGGATCTGGGGCTCCTACGGCATCAGCGACATCCGCAACCTGCTCGGCGTCACCGGCCAGGTCGACCGTACCAAGCTCACCGACACCAACGCCAAGCTCAACTTCCAGCTGCAGGGCAACTCGGGCTCGGTCCTCTTCTGGACCAACGACAAGCAGAAGTTCGGCCGCGGCGCGGCGTTCGACCGGCCGCCCGAGACCACCTGGGACCAGACGACGCCCGCCGACCGCTGGAAGGTCGAGGACACGCAGGTCTTCGGCTCGACGTTCACCCTCAGCGCCCTGTGGGCGAAGAACGACGGCGCCTTCACCCTGCACCCCAAGGGCGGCAACAACGCCACCGCGGTGCTCGACGAGGAAGCCATCTGGCGCAACAGCTTCTTCGTCTTCGACCAGACGGCCACCATCGACCAGGGCAAGCTGGAGGGCAACTGGTTTGCCAGCGGCAGCGGCGACTGGAACCACGAGCTCAAGTTCGGCGCCAGCTATCGCAAGCAGCAGAACGACTCACTGTCGTCGCTGCCGGGACCGGGCTACGCAGTGCTCACCTGCGAGGGCTTCGGTTGCGATCCTGGCGAGGACAACATCGAGCTGGTGGAGTGGATCCGCCACAACGTCGCGGTGACGACCAAGTACCAAGCGGCCTGGATCCAGGACACGGTGACCCATGACCGCCTGACCATCACCGCCGGCCTGCGCTACGACGATCAGAAGGCGCACAACGACGCCGTCGTCGACCCCGGTCAGCCCGACGTTCCGGACGGCCTACTGCCGCGCATCGACTTCAAGGGCGACGACGCCGGCGGCCTCGATTGGAAGTCGATCGTGCCGCGGCTGGGCGTCACCTACGCCATGGGTCAGGATCGCCATACCCTCCTGCGCGGCACCTACTCCCGCTATGCCGCTCAGCTCGGCCAGTGGGTGTCGAATCTGGTCGGACCGACCGCGGCGTACAGCTACCTCTACTTCTACTTCACGGACGCCAACCGCAATCTGCGGCTCGATCCCAGCGAGCGCGCCTCGCTGAGCCAATACGCCGTCTACAACGTCAACCTCGCCGACCCCAGCAAGGCTGCCAACCGCATGGATCCCAATGTGGATCCCTACATGACGGACGAGGCGACGCTGGGTCTGCAACATGCGTTCGGCAACAATGTGGCCGTGTCGGCGACCTTGCAGTACCGCCAGACGACCGACCTGCTCGAGACGCGAGCCTTGATCTTCGACGCGGCGGGCAACGAGCGGCTGGCGACGCGGGCCGACTACCAGCTCGACGCCGATCCCGTGGTTCGCATCCTGCCCGATGGGCGGACGGTGAGCGTGCCGACCTATAGCTTGCGCGACGGCCTCTCATCCTCCGGCGGCAGCCTGGTCACCAATGGGGACCGCAAGCTCCAGTACTGGGGGCTGACCCTGGGGGTGGAAAAGCCGATGGCGAATCGGTGGAGCCTCCGCAGCTACGCCACCTACGGGGACACCAAGCTGAAAGTCGGGTCGCAGTTCAAGAACTTCGACGATCCCACCGACATCATCTCGCTCGGCTTCGGGCTGTGGGGCGACAACAACGACATCTACGTCGACGAGAGCTACGGTACCCACCGGCTGGTGCTGCTCAACAGCCGCTGGTCTTTCAACGTCAGCGGCATCTACCAGGTGGCGCCCGATCGGCCCTGGGGATTCAACGTGGCGGGCAGCTTCAGCGGCCGCGAGGGCTATCCGTTCGTGCCGGCAGCGAGCCGCAGCGTCCATGCCGTGCAGGTGGCGCCGCGGCTCGACGAGTTCCGCTTCCAGGACCTTTACACGGTCGACGCGCGGATCGACAAGGACTTCACGATCGGCGACTTCAAGCTGACCACCAGCATCGATGGCTTCAACCTGCTCAATACGCAGCCGGTGCTGGAGCGCAACCCGAAGGCGCCCAGCGTCGACGACGGCCCGGCGGGCAGCTACCAGGTGGTGGCGCGCCTCAGCCCGCGGGTCTTCCGCTGGGGCATCACGGTGCACTTCCGGTAGTACGGAAACCGGTCCCGGCGCAGCTCTGGGCGCCCCCGCGGGGGCGCCCTTTTCACTTGTAGTGCGTCGCCACGGGTCGCCGGGTGCGAGTGGACCGGGGCTGTACACTCCGCCTCTCGATGCGGCCGGCGATCATCCTCGCAGCGGCGAGCAGGCGATGAGACGCCTCGCGGTGCTCGCCGCGCTCGCTGCTCCGGTTCTGGCGCTGGGCTGCGCCCGCAACCCCGGCGCGGTGCAGGTGCCGGCCGGCACGCCGGTGGTGCTGATCTCCATCGACACCCTGCGCTCCGACCACCTGCCTGCCTACGGCTACTCCGGCGTCGCCACGCCGGCCATCGACGCCCTGCGCCGCGACGGCATCCTCTACCAGCGCGCCTACTCGCACACACCGCTCACCCTGCCCTCGCACACCTCGCTGCTCACGGGCTTGCTTCCCGGCGCGCACGGCGTGCGCGACAACGTGGGCTACGCACTCGATGCCGAGCGCATCCGCAGCCACCAGGTGCCCTTCCTGCCCGAGATGCTGCACGAGCGCGGCTACGCCACCGGCGCCGGCGTCTCGGCCTTCGTGCTGTCGGGCAAAACCGGTCTCGCCACCGGCTTCGATCTCTACGAGGACAGCATCGAGACGCACTCGGGCGCCGGCCTCGGCGGCCTGCAGCGGCCGGGAGGCGACACCCTACGCCGGGTCCTGCCCTGGCTGCGCGGCGCGGCCGGCAAGCCTTTCTTCCTCTTTTTCCACCTTTATGAGCCGCACACCCCCTACGAGCCGCCGCCGGAGCTGCGAGCGCGCTCGGGCCTGCCCTACGACGGCGACATCGCGGCGGCCGACCGAGTGGTGGGGGAGCTCCTGGCGGAGCTGCGCCGGCTCGACGCTTACGAGCGCGCCATCGTCGTGCTCCTCTCCGACCATGGCGAAGGTCTCGGCGAGCACGGCGAGGACGAACATGGAATCCTGCTCTATCGCGAGGCGATCCAGGTACCGCTCATCGTCAAGCTGCCGCGGGACCGCTACGCCGGGCGGGCAGTGACGCAGCCGGTGGCGCTCAGCGACGTGGCGCCGACGGTCGCTGCGTTGCTGAAAATGGACCGGCCCGCGAGCTGGCGTGGCACCTCGCTGCTCGCTTTCCTCGATCGCCCGCCGGCCCCGCGCCGGATTTACTCCGAGACCTTCTATCCGCGGTTGCATTTCGGGTGGAGCGAGCTCGCCTCGTTGGTCGACGGCGAGCACCATCTCGTCTCCGGCCCCACGCCCGAGCTGTTCGACCTGCGCGTCGACCCCGGTGAGCGCCGCAACGTGCTGCTGGGCGAGCGGCGCCTCTACGGGGCCTGGCGGCGCGACCTCGAGGGCTACGCCGTGCCGCTACAGCCGCCGTCGGCGGTCGACGAGGAGACGCGGCAGGCGATGGTCTCCCTCGGCTACGTGGGCTCCGCCGGACCGACCTCGGGAGCACTGCCGGATCCGCGCAGCGAGCTGCCGTCGCTTGCCCGGCTCAAGGCCGGCTTCCAGCAGATGCACGACCGCGACTACGCGGGCGCCGAGCGCACCTTCGGCGAGCTGGTCGACGAGAACCCGCAGATGGTCGACGCCTGGGAGTTCCTCGGCAAGGCCCGCAGCAAGCAGGGCAGGCCCGACGAGGCCCTGGTCGCTTACCAGGAAGCCCTCCGCCGCTCCGGCGGCGCCCCGCACATCGCCCAGGAGGTCGCCTCGCTGCTCTTCGACCTCGGCCGGCTCGATGACGCCGCCGCCCACGCCCGGCTCGCCGAGTCGACCATGCCGTCGTTCACGCACGGGCTGCTCGCCCGCGTCGCGCTGCGCCGCAAGCAGCTCGACGAGGCGGACCGCCAGGCGCGGCTGGCCATGGCCACGAGCGCCGATCGCCTGTTGCCCCGCCTCACCCTCGCCGACGTGCTCGAGGCACGCGGCCAGTACGAGCAGGCGCTCGCCGTGCTGGGCGAGGCGCGCAAGCTCTACGCCGAGCGCTCCACCCCGGACCCGGAGCTGGTGAAGGGCCTGCACCTGACCGAGGGCAAGGTGCGGGCGGACCTCGGGCAGGCCACCGAAGCGGAGGCCGCGTTTCGCCAGGAGATCCGGCTCTTCCCCGACGATCCGCGTGCCTACGCCGCCCTCGCCTTGCTCTATGCCCTCACCGGCCGCCAGGCGGAGGCGGCGACCACCCTGCAGGCGATGACCGAGGCCAGCCCCACCGCCATCGCCTACGCCGAGGCGGTGCGCGTCTACCGCTCGCTGCACGACGAGCGCGGTGCCGCTACGGTGCTGCGCTTCGCGCGGCGCAAGTTCCCCGGCAGCGAGGTGCTGGCGGACCTCTGACCGGCGAGGCGCTGGCTACAATCACCCGCGATGGTACCGGTGCTCGGGGAACGCTCCCGTCTGGTCGCCGCGGCGCTGCTGGTGGCGCTCCTCGTCGCCGCCGACCGGCCCGCCTCTTCCGCGCCTGCGGCCGGCCACCCGGCGAGCCGCCCGGACATCCTCCTCGTCACCATCGACACCCTGCGGGCCGACGCCACCGGCTTCGGCGGCAATCCCAAGGGCACCACGCCGCTGCTCGACCGGGTTGCCCACAGCGGCCGCGTCTTCGGCAACGCCCATGCCCAGAACGTCGTGACGCTGCCTTCGCACACCAACATCCTCACCGGGCTCTACCCCTACCAACACGGCGTGCGCGACAACAGTGGCTTCCGCCTGGGAGCGGCGACGCCGACCCTGGCCACCGTGCTCCATGGCGCCGGTTACGCCACCGGCGCCTTCGTCAGTGGCTATCCGCTGGCCGCGCGCTTCGGCCTCGCCCGCGGCTTCGACGTCTACGACGACCACTTCAGCAGCGGCGGCCTCGATGACCAGTTCGCCCTCGCCGAGCGGCGCGGCGACGAGACGGTGGCGGCAGCGCTCACCTGGTGGCGCGGCCAGCGCGGCCATCCCCGCTTCCTCTGGGTGCACCTCTACGATGCGCACGCGCCCTACGTGCCACCGGAGCCCTTCGCGCGCCGCTTTGCCGATCCCTATCTCGGCGAGGTGGCGGCGGCCGACTCGTTCCTCGCGCCGCTGCTCTCGCCGCTGCTCGCCGGCGGCGAGCCTCCGGCGCTGGTGGTGGTGACGGCCGACCACGGCGAGTCGCGCGGCGAGCACGGCGAGCTCACCCACGGGCTCTTCGCTTACGAGGCGACGCTGCACGTGCCACTGGTGCTGTGGGGCACCGGTGTCGCCGCCGGCCGCGACGATCGCCCCGCCGGCCATGTCGACCTCTTCCCGACCGTCCTCGCCGCCGCCGGCGTTGCGGCGCCGGCGGGCGGCCCGCCACGACCGGGGCGCTCGTTGCTGCGCCCGTGGACGGCCGCCGAGTCGCGCGCCGACCTCTACTTCGAGGCGCTGTCGACGGCGCTCAACCGCGGCTGGGCACCGCTGCGCGGCCTGCTGCGCGGCGGCCGCAAGTACATCCACCTGCCGCTGGCCGAGGCCTACGACCTGCCGCGCGACCCGCGCGAGGAAAAGAACCTCGTCGACGCCGACCGCCGCGCCGTGCGCGCCGCCTTTGCCGCGCTGCCGGTGGAGTCGCAGTGGCCGCCGCCGCGGCAGGCGGTGTCGAGCGAGGAGACGAAGCGGCTCGCCAGCCTCGGCTACCTCAGCGAGGGCGGCGGCGGGGGAGGGGGCTTCCGTCCGGAGGACGACCCCAAGAACCTCATCGCCCTCGACCGCCTGATCGAGGGAGTCATCGACGCCTACTCGCGCGGCGCGCTGGCGCAGGCGGTCGCGGGGGCACGGAAGCTGGTGAAAGAGCGCCCCGCCATGCCCCTCGGCCACTCGCTGCTCGCTCAGGCGCTGCTGCAGGCCGGCCGCGACGACGAGGCGCTCGAGGTGATGCGCCAGGCCCGCGCGCGCGGTAGTGCCTCGGCCAATCTGCAGCGCCAGCTCGCACTCACCCTGGCCGAGCAAGGCAAGATCGACGAGGCGCGGGCGGTGGTGGCTCCGCTCGCCGGCGCCGGCGACGCCGAGGCGCGGGTGATCCTGGCGCTCACCGACTCCGAGGCCGGGCGGCAGCGCGAGGCCTTCGAGCAGCTTCAGGGCGTGCTGGCCGACGACGCCCACGACGCTGGTGCCTGGGAGACCCTTGCTCTCGTCGAGCTGCGGCTGGGTCACTGGCCGCGGGCGCGCGATGCCGCGCGCCGGGCGGTCGAGTTCGAGGCGAGCCGCTCGCGGGCCTGGAACGATCTCGGCGTCGCCCTCTTCCAGCTCGGCGATGCGCCCGGCGCGCTCGACGCCTGGCAGCGCGCCGTGGCGCTCGATCCCCAGCTGTGGGATGCGTTGTGGAACCTCGGCATCCAGGCGTCGAAGCACGGGCGAACCCAAGTCGCCCGTGACGCTCTCTCCCGCTTCGTCGCCGCCGCGCCGCGCGACCGCTACGGCAAGGACATCGAAGAGGCCCGCCGCCTGCTCGCGGCGCTGGGCCACAACGGCGGATGACTGGCGCGCGCAAACGCGTCCGGCGATCCCACGTCGCCATCGCTATCGACTCCGGAGAAAGGGTGGGCGGGGCCTTGCCCCCGCCCTGGTGGGGGATGGTGGCAGGTCCGCGAGAGAAAAAGAGGGCAGGGCCGGAGTCGATCCCGGCCCTGCCTGAGGGGGAGAGGTGGGGCTAGGCGCCCCTTTGCCTACCCCGGTCGGGGCGGGCGGTGGGAGAGGTCATGGACAGGTCGCCAGCGCGTCGACGTCGCGCACTGCCGCCGGCGCTGTCCCCGCGGGGTTGAAGTGGACCCAAGTGCGGCCGCTCTGCGTGTCGCGCACTCTGACCGTGAATTCGACGTCGGTGGCGGCGGCTAGGGAGAGCCAGTAGTGGCCGTTGACGCCGCAGCCGTTGACCACGTTGACCAGCACCTGCAGGTCACCGTCCGGCGCGAAGGAGAAGAGACCCGAGCGCGGCGCTTCGGAGAGTGACGCCGCGATCGCCGGGTGCACCGCCTCGGGTGTCGCCCCTGCGCCCTCGCGCTTCCACAGCATCGTCGCCTCGAAGCGCCCGTCGGCGAGGCAGAGGGCGCCGTCGGCGCAGCCGCCGGCGAGGCCGTCGGTGGCACCGGCGGCGATTTCGGAGTAGGGCGAGGTGCCGGCGAGCCCGACGGCGCGTAGCCGGTACTGGAAGGTCGCTTCGGCCGGCAAGCCGGTGTCGACAAAGCTGCTCACTCCCGCCGGCACCGTGGCGACCTGGCGGAAATCGCCAGCCTCGCCGCGCCGCTCGACGTGCACCGCCAGGCCGCTGCCAGTCTGATCGCTCCAGGTGAGGCGGATCTCGCTCGCCGACCGGCCGGCCGCCTTGAGGGCCGTGGGCGCGGGGGTCGTCGGGCAGCCACCGCCGTCGTCGTCGTGGATGGTCACCGTCGCGCTGCTGGTGCCCAGCCCGGCGCCGGTCGGCTTGCTCAGCTTGACGGCGAAGGTCTCGTCGGGCTCGGCGACGCCGTCGTTCTTGAGGTTGATGGTGAACGACCTCGGTTCGTGGTCGCCGGCTGGCCAGGAGAGCACGCCGGCGCGCGGCAGGTAGTCCTTGCCGGGCTTGGCGTTGCCGGGGGCGGCGGCGTACTTCACCGTCGCCTTGCCGTCGCTGCCGCCGACGCGCTGCACGGTGATGGTCACCGGGCCGGCGTTCTCGGCGACCGGGTAGTCGGTGGCGGAGAGCTGCAGCGTGCCGGGGCCCGAGCCCGGGTCTCCGCCGTCGCCGCCGCCGCCGCCGGTCGAGCCCTCGACGACGACGGAGCCACGCATGCCGGTGGTGAGGCTGCCGTGCACCTGGCAGTAATAGCCGAAGGTGCCGGCGGTGGCGAAGAGGTAGCGGTAGTGGCCCGAGGAGGCGGGGCTGCCGCTGCCCCAGGTGCCGCTGTCACCCGTGACGTTGTGGGAGAAGGATCCCGCCCAGCTCCAGCAGACCGTCTGCCCGGCCTGCACGGTGAGCTGCTCGGGGCTGAACGTGAAGCCGCTGATCGACGCCGGGACGTCGCCCGGCTCGCAGGAGGAGGCGTTGCCGCCGTTGCCGGGACCGCCCGGGTCGTCGTAGTCCTTGGCGGGGGCCGCGGGGGCGGCGATCGCCATGCCGCTCATGCCGGCCATGTCATGGCCGGCCGGGTGATGGTCCTGGGCGGTGGCGGCGCCGGTGGCTATCGAGGTGCCGAGCAGCATCAGTGCCGGCAGCACGCGAGGAGTGAGCATTGTGATCCTCCGAGGTGATGGTGCCGCCGGCGAGCAGGCCCCACGCTGGGATCCCGGGCCGGCGGGTCTGCAAGGTGAGTGCCCCGCCCCCTGGCGGTGGTTCAACGGCGGCCGGCGGTGAAGGCCTTCACAGAGCGGGTGTGCCGCCTCGCGGCATGCGGATTGCTCGGTTGACCACCGGCGGATGCACGGCCCCCGGTCAACGTGACCTTAGTACTTGGTCGTGCGCCACTTAGCTGATCGGTGAAAGGAGGCAGAAGGAATGAAGCGTGTAGTTCTTGCCATGGCCACGGCTCTGGTGCTCGTCGCCCTTCCGGCGGCGGCACAGTACGGGAACACGTCGACCCCGCCGGCGCAGCCCGCCGACAACAGCAACACCCTGACGACCAGCAACCCCAACCCCAGCAGCGGCACGCTGCCGGCGACGGAGGAGCGGACCAACCCGAGCGTCCCCACCCACAGCGAGGACCCCGGCCTGACCGCCAGCGGCACGGTCGCCTCCTGGAACAAGGACGAGGTCGTGCTCAACACGTCCACCGGCCTCACCCACTTCAAGCTGATGCCGACCACCGTCGGCCCGACCACCTTCACCGAGGGGCAGCGGGTGGCGATCGACTTCGAGCGCAACGAGCAGGGCGTGCTGCTCGCCAAGCAGATCCGCCTCAACGAGGCGGTCTCGACGGCTCCGTCGGGCATCACCACCACCGGCGCTTCGGCGGCCGGCGGTGAGGTCGCCTCGGCGGCCACCTCGGCGGCCAACGAGGTCGCCCCGTTGACGCCGGAAAGCACGACTACCGAGTCGACGATGACGACGCCGTCGACCACCACCACCACTGAGACGACGCCCACCACCGCGACCAGCACGACGCTGCCGGCGACCGCCAGCAACTCGCCGCTGCTCGCACTGCTCGGTCTGCTCGCCCTCGGCGCCGCCGCGGGCCTGCGTCGTCTGTAACCGTCGTCCGCCGGCGAGGGCTCCCGGCTCGCCCGGGAGCCCTTCGCGGGCGTAGCGGGGTCGCACCGACAGAAAGGCGCGACCGCCGCATGTTTTCACCGAGCGCCGCGAGAACGCCGCCGAGGTTCTGAGAGCCCATGACGCAGGAGCCCGTGACACAGGACCTCGTGCCGGCAGTCTCGCGACCTCCACGCCGCCAGCGCCGCCCGCGCTGGCTGCGTCTCGTCGAGGTCGCCCTCTGGGCCGGTGGCGCGCTCGCCGTCGGCTGGGTCGCCTGGGGCTGGCTCGACGCC
>DASYUP010000660.1:0-7574 GCA_036001185.1 Thermoanaerobaculia bacterium | reverse complement strand
AGAAGGGATTGGGATAGCGACGGAAGAAGTCGAGGTGGGGGCGGCGCGGATAGTCGTGGAGGGGGCGGGATCCCATGGCAGCGCGACGACCCCCGACTCAACCCGTGACGAAGGAGCAGAACAGCTCGTCCAGGGTCTCTTCTGGCCGCTCGCTGAGGCCGGCGTGGACGGGGGAGCTCTGCAGCACGTCCGAACGCGGCGAGGTCATCCAGTGGAAGCGCTCCGAGGGCGGCAGCAGGGCGACCGGCCCGGCAGCCTCGTCGCCGGCGGCGATCTGCCGGTAGCTCTCGAGGTAGCGCGCCAGCAGCTCGATGTCGACGTCGGGGGCGAGGCGGCGCAGCACCGCCGCGTCGGTGATGACGCGGGCACCAAGGAACTCGGCGGTGCGGGCGTGCAGGGCGACGCCGACGTTGACGAAGGCGCCGGTGTGCACGTGCGGCACCACGCGCAGCACGGCGAAGTTGTAGGCGATGCGCTCGTGTTGCGGCGGCGGCGACGGCACGGCCGGCGGGGGCGGCGACGCGGGCGGCGGGTTGGCGGGACCGCTCATGGCCTCACCGTCGCGCCGCCAGGTGGACCGCCGGCTCGGCCCGCCGGGCCGCCTGCGCGGCGACCGCCTCGGCGACGAAGGCGCGCGGCGGCACCAGCCGCCGGTGCAGGTAGCGGACGTAGCGCTGCCGCGCCGCCTCGGCGGAGGGGAAGTCGGCGGCGATGCGCTCGTCGCGCAGCAGCGCGTCGGGCACGGCGGCGAGGATCGCCGCCAGCGCCGGCTCGTCGATGCGCGCCGCCAGCTCCTCATCGACCGCCGCCCCGTCGCCGGCCGCCGCCAGCAGCGTGTGGTGGCGGATGAGCGGGAACGGAGTGCGCGTGCGCTCGTCGTCGACCAGCGTCCAGTCGTGGTGGGCGTACAGCGCCGCGCCATGGTCGATGAGATAGGGGCGCCGCTGCCAGACCAGGATGTTGACGTTGCGGTGCGTGCGGTCGGGGTTGGTGACCAGGGCATCGAACCAGACGATGCGCGCGGCGAGATCGGGCGCGATGACGTCGTGCGCCGGCGAGAGGGCGAAGTTGAACGCCCCGTCGAGATAGCGCAGGCCGACGTTGGTGCCGGTGCTCTTCGCCAGCAGCTCGCGGATCTCGGAGTCGGGTTCGGCACGCCCGAAGAGGGGGGGCACCTCGACGACCGCGGGGTCAGGGGTGGGCAGTCCGAGCAGGCGGGCGAGCTGGGCGCAGATGAGCTCGGCGATCAGCGCCTTGGGACCCTGGCCGGCGCCGCGGAACTTGACGACGTAGAGGCCGTCGTCGGTCGCCACCACGGCGGGCAGCGAGCCGCCTTCGCGCAGCGGCTGGACGTAGCGGAGGGCGGTGAGCGCAGGGAGGTCCGGCACGTGGGCGATTGTGGTGCTGGAGGGCGGGCCGGGTCAACGCGGTGCGAGCGCGACGCGGCGTGCGCTTCTGCAGCCGTCCTGCAGGCCCCGTGCAGTCATAGGATGGCGCGATGAATCTCGACAAGCTCACGCGCGGCGACCGCCGGCTGCTGCTCGCCTGCATCGCCGTGGCGGCGGTCTCGCTCTTCGTCGGCGTCAAGTACTACTTCTTCGCCTTCCCCGAGGCGTCGATCGAGTTCCGCGTCACCCGCGAGGGTTCGGTCCCTCTCGCCCGCGCGTTCCTCGCCCGCCTGGGGCTCGACGCGAAGGGCTACCGTAACGCCGCCATCTTCGGCTTCGATGACGAGCAGAAGACCTTCCTCGAGCGCGAGCTGGGGGTCGCGGAGTCGAACCGGCTGCTGGAGTCGACTGTCCGGCTGTGGCGCTGGAAGCACCGCTGGTTCCGGCCGCTGCAGAAGGAGGAGCTCGACGTCGAGGTGACGACCAAGGGCGAGGTGGTCGGCTTCCACCACCCGCTGGCCGAGGAGGCCCCGGGGGCGGACCTGCCGGTCGACGAAGCGCGCCGGCTGGCGGAGGCGTTCCTCGCCGGCACCATGGGGCGGCCGCTGGGCTCGCTCGCCTTCGTCGAGGCCTCGACTCAGAAGCGGCCCCACCGCGGCGATCACTCGTTCACCTGGAAGGTTCTGGGCAGCGAGGTCCACGGCGCCGACTACCGCATCGCCGTCGACGTTGCCGGCGCCGCGGTCACCGGTTACGACGAGCGGCTGAAGGTGCCGGATACCTGGAGCCGCGGCTACCAAGAGCTGCGCTCGAAGAACGAGACCGCCAGCCTGGTCGATTCGGTCTTCCTCCTCCTCACCCTCCTCGCCATGCTGGGGGTCCTGGTCGTCTGCATCCGCCGGGGAGACGTGCGCTGGCGAGCGGCCGCCACCCTCGGGGTGGCCACCTTCGTGCTCATGAGCGTCTCGCAGCTCAACAGCCTGCCCTCGGAGCTCTACGACTACGACACCACGTCGTCCTTCGGCGGTTTCCTCGTCTCCAAGATCCTGCTCGCCCTCGCCGCCGGGCTCGGCACCGGGATGGTCATCCTGGTGCTGGCCGCCGCGGCGGAGCCCATGTACCGCCAGCGCTTCCCCGCCCGCCTGTCGCTCTCCTCGCTGCTGCGCCCGCGGGCCCTGCGCACGCGCGAGTTCTTCGTCGCCTCCCTGGTCGGCATCACCCTCACCTGCTTCTTCTTCGCCTACGAGAACGTCTTCTACATCATCGCCAACCGGCTGGGCGCGTGGGCGCCGCGCGAGGTGGCCTACTCGGACCTGCTGTCGACGGCTTTTCCCTGGGTCTACGTCCTCTTCTTCGGCTTCCTGCCGGCGATCTCCGAGGAGTTCATGTCGCGGATGTTCTCGATCCCCTTCTTCGAGAAGATCTTCCGCAGCCTGGCCCTGGCGGTGGTGGTGGCGGCCTTCATCTGGGGCTTCGGCCACGCCGGCTACCCGAACCAGCCGTTCTGGATCCGCGGCCTCGAGGTCGGGCTCGCCGGCATCGTCTTCGGGCTCGCCTTCCTGCGCTTCGGCATCGCCGCGGTGGTGATCTGCCACTTCTCGATCGATGCCCTCTACACCGCCTTCGTGCTCATCCGCTCGCCCAGCCTCTACTACCAGATCTCGGGCAGCCTGTCGGCCGGCATCTTCGTCGTCCTCTTCCTCGGCGCGGCCATCGCCTACCGGGTGAAGGGCGGCTTCCTTCCCGCCGAGGTCACCAACGAGGTGGAAGGCGTGCCACCGGCGCCCGAGCCGCGCGCCGTCGCCGATGCCGCGGCCGCGCCCTTGCCGGCCGCCGCCTACCGCCCGCTGCCGGCGACCCGGATCGCCTGGGGGCTCGCCCTTGCCGCGGCGCTCGGCGCCCTCGCCTTCCTGCCCCGCGAGCGCTTCGGTGACTGGGTCGCGTTTCACGCCAAACGCGACACCGCGCGCGCGGCGGCGGCCGGCTTCCTCCGCGACGCCGGCTTCGACGTCGCCACCTACCGGCGCGCCGTCAAGCTCATGGATCGTACCGATCCCACCGCCGCCGCCTACCTGCTGCAGACCGGCGGGCCGACGGCGGCGCGGCAGGTCTACGCCACGCTCGCGCCGACGCCGCTGTGGCGCGTGCGCTTCTTCGTCCCCGGCCAGAAGGAGGAGTACTGGGTGTCGGTGGACCCCACGTCGCGCGCCGCCGTCGGTTTCACTCGCACCTTGCTCGACGACGCCCCCGGCGAGCGGATTCCCCGCGAGCGCGCGCTTCTCCTGGCGCAGGATTTCCTCCGCGCCCGCGGCGTCGACCCGGCCCGGGGCGAGCTCAAGGAGCAGACCGAGAAAGACGAGAAGGCGCGGCGCGACCACACGTTGACCTGGGAGTTTCCCGTTACCGGCGCCGGCGAGGCCAAGCTGCGGCAGCAGGTGGTGGTGCAGGGCGCCGCCGTCGGCTCCTGGACCCGCGAGGTGAAGATCCCGGAGCAGTGGCGACGGCAGCGGGAGAAGGAGACGGCCGCCACCGTGCTCTTCCGCTGGCTGAAGCTGCCGCTGCTGGGAGCGATCGGCGTACTGGCGGTGCTGCTGCTCATCGCCCGCATCCGCGCCGGCGAGATGCCGTGGCGGTTCGCCTTCATCCTCGGCGGCGTGGTAGCGGCGGCCGTGCTGGTGCGCACGGCTCTCTCCCTCGACGCGCTGTGGAGCGCCTACGACACCTCCGTCCCGGCCTCCAGGTACGCCGTCGTCATCGCCGTCAGCTTCGTCCTGGCGGCGCTGGGCAGCTTCGTCGGCGCGGCGCTCGCGGGCGGCCTCGCCGGCGCGCTGCATCCGGGCGCGGTGACCATGCTGCGGCCGGCCGCCCGGCGCCTCTTCGGTCGGGATGCGCTGGTGGGTGGCGCCGTCGCCCTCGGCCTGGCGCTGGGAATCCCCACCCTGCGCCAGCTCGTCGAGAGCCTGATTCCCGCCGGACGGCTGATCGACGGCGTCTCGTGGCCGGCGGGGATCGAGTCGCAGTCGCCGCTCGTCTTCGCCCTCGCCAAGGCGGTGTCGACGGCGATCTTCATCCCGGCCGTGGCGGGGATCGTCGCGGGGGTGGTCGTGAGGCACTTCCGCCGTGCCTCGGCGCGGGCGCTGCTGGCGGTGCTCGTCGTCGTCTCGTTCCTGCCACGGGCGGCGCGCACGCCCGCCGAATTCGCTGCGGTCGCCCTGTCGCTCGCCGTCCTCGTCGCCGGCGTCGTGCTGCTCGTCCGCTGCTTCCTGCGCGACAACCCGCTCGCCTGGGTGGCCGCCGCCTGGCTCGGGTTCGGCGGCGCCGCCGCCATCCGTCTGCTTGCCGAGCCGGCGGGCGCCTATCGCCTCGACGGGGGCCTGCTATTGGCAGCGCTGCTGGTTGTCGCGGCGTGGCTGCTGCTGGGGTCGCGGGCCGGCGCCGTCACGAGCTCGGCGGAATCTCCACCAGCTTGAGGTCGAGGATGTCCGCCGAGCCAGCGCGGATCTCCTCGAGCGTTGCCGCCTGGGGCTCCTGGTCGAGCTGGATGCGCGCCATCGCCGCCTGGGCGCCGTCGAAGACGATGTTCTCGCTCTGCTCGGCGTTGATGCCGGCGGCGCGCAGGCTCCCGAAGACGTGGGCGAGGACGCCGACGCGGTCGCGGTGCCGCACCACCAGCAGGTGGGTGGCCGGCGTGCGCTTGGCGAGGTTCACACAGTTGGGGACCCGTCCACTCCCGACGTACTCGCGGACGATCCGCACCGTCTCGTCGGCAATCGCCTGCTGCGCCTGCTCGGTGGAGGCGCCGATGTGGTGGGTGCCGTAGATCCCCGGCTCGGCGAACAGCTCGCTCTCGACCTTGCCGGTACCCCCCGCGGGCTCGCCGGCGAAGACGTCGAGCCCGGCACGCACCTTCTTCTCGCGCACCGCCCTGAGCAGGGCGGCCTCGTCGACCACCTCCGCGCGCGAGGTGTTGACGAACAGCGCCCCCGGCTTCATGGCGGCGAAGAAGTCACCGCCGACGAGCCCGCGGGTCTCCGGCTTGAGCGCCAGGTGGATGGAGACGGCATCGGCCGCCGCCGCCACCGCCACCGGGGTGTCGAGCCGCTCGACCCCCATCGCGCCGGCGGCGTCGTCGCTCAGCGAGCGGCTCCAGGCGACCACCCGCATGCCGAAGGCGCGGCCGCGGGCGGCCACCTCGCGGCCGATCGAGCCGGTGCCGACGACGCCGAGGGTGCGGCCGAAAAGCCCGTTGGCCTGCCCGTACTCCTTCTTGTTCCACACCCCGCGCCGCAGGTCGGCGGCGTTGTCCACCACGCGGCGGTCGAGCGCCAGCAGCAGCGCCAGCGCCAGCTCTGCGACGGCGATAGAGTTCTTCCCCGGGCAGTTGGAGACATAGATGCCGAGCTCCGAGGCGGTGGCGACGTCGATGGTGTTGTAGCCGGCGCCGGCGCGCACCACGAGGCCGAGCCGCCCGGCCCGCAGCGCCGCCGCCGGCACCTCGGTCGAGCGGACGACCAGCACCTCGGCGCCGGAGGCGCGCACGGTCTCGGTGAGCGCGTCACCCTTGGCGTCCGGCTCGTAGAGCACCTCAGCGCCGGCCGAGCGCAGCTCGGCGAGCCCGGCGGCGGGGAACTTGTCGGCGACGAGGACGATCATCGGCGGTACCTCCTGGTCGAAGCCGGTCGAAGCCGTCGACAGGAGGATACCGAAGCCGCGCCCGCTCTGGCGCGCTGCTACCATCGTTGTGTCACGCAACCCCGGACAAGGAGGTCACCCATGACGCAGCGGCTGGTCCTCGCGGTCCTGGCTGGTCTGGCGCTTCTCACCGCCGCGCCAGCGGTGGCGGCCACCAACCTCAACTCCTCGCGCAGCAACATCTACCGGCTGACCTACCCCACCGAGCTGATCGCCGCCGATCAGGTCAAGGCGCTGCTCGCCGACCTCGACAAGCTGGGAGCGACGCCGGAAGCGAAGCTCAAGCAGTGGCTGCCGGCCAACTTCAAGCGCTTCGGCGTCGACCCGGCGAAGGTGAAGAAGGTCGTCATCCTCCCCCCCGACGCGACGCGCAAGGAGATCGCCATCCTGCTGCTCACCGACCCCGCCGACGAGGCGGCGGCCGTGGCGGTCACCGTCAAGTCGTCGAAGTCCAACAGCTCCGACTGACGGTGGAAGGGCCGGCTAGGCGCCGCTGTTAAGCTTCCGTGAGTGAGCCCAACGATCTTCACCAGCGGACGCTTCCGGTTCTTCTTCTTTTCACGTGAAGAGCCTCGACCCCACGTCCACGTGGCCTCGTCGGACGGCGAAGCCTAGTTTTGGCTCGACCCTCTTGGTGAATTGGCCCGCAACTACAGCCTTAGCGAGCGCGATATCCGCGAGATCGTTGAGCGGATTGAAGAGCACGAGCAGGAGATACACGATGCCTGGGATAGCCACTTCGGCAGTTGAGGTCACAAACGTCTCGCGCCACGGGATCTGGCTGCTCTTGGACGAGCGCGAACTCTTCCTTCCCTTCACGGAGTTCCCCTGGTTTGCGGACGCCCCCATCCGTGCGATCACCAGAGTCGAACGCCCGCAGCCGCACCACCTGTACTGGCCAGAGCTCGATATCGACCTCGCTGTTGACTCGATCGAGCACCCTGAGAGGTTTCCTCTGCGCGCAAAGGGCCCCACAGCCTAGGCAGGCCAGCTGGGTCACTGCCACCGCCAGACACCGCCACGCAAGTTGCGAAGCGAAGCGTCACAACCCATGACGCCGCGCCTGGTGGTCGCGGTTCTGGCACTTCCCACCAAGGAGTGGGCGATGCAGTACCTAGTGGTGATCGAAAGGGGCGAATCGAGCCACGGCGCTTATGCGCCTGACCTTCCTGGGTGCATAGCCGCCGCTGATTCCGAGGCCGAGGTGCGGCAGCTCATCAAAGAAGCGATCGAGTTCCACATCGAGGGTCTCCGCGAGGACGGCCTGCCCGTGCCACCGCCAAGCTCCTCGAGCGCGCTCATCGAGGTGGGTGCCGCTTAGCCCCTCGGCAGCGCGCCCGGACAAGGGCGCTCGCCGAAGGCGCAGTGGCAATCCTCGATGACTCCTTGAAGGCGAAACTGGACCAGTGCCTTCGCTGGGTACCGACGCCGAGCTCGGAAGCCATTCGGCGCCGCGGCGCGCGGTGGCGCGGGGTCGCTTTTCGCCGGCCGCGT
>DASYUP010000659.1:0-11344 GCA_036001185.1 Thermoanaerobaculia bacterium | reverse complement strand
TAGGTCTGGAAAAAGGCGATGTCGAACTGCGCGGTCTCGGCCTGGGACATACAGCGATAGCCGGGACCCTCGTAGGCGGCGCGCAGCGCCTCCTCGAGGCTCAGCTCGTCGTTATAGGCGTCGCCATAGCCTTCGGTGTTCACCGTGACCGTGAAGGCGGCGCACGGGGTCGCGGCCAGGATCGTGGCGAAGAGAGCGGCGGCGAGCAGCGTCGCCACGGTCGGGCAGGGAAGGGTCTCCCTCGACATTGAA
The DNA here is from genome assembly GCA_036001185.1 of Thermoanaerobaculia bacterium. Classification (GTDB taxonomy): domain Bacteria; phylum Acidobacteriota; class Thermoanaerobaculia; order Multivoradales; family JAIOJS01; genus DASYQD01. The sequence continues at coordinate 11,092 of DASYUP010000659.1, read as the reverse complement.
ACCTCCGTTGGAGCTCACGGTGAGCGGCTCGAGGGCCGCTGCTCACGAGAAAGGCAGGCGATCGCCGTTTTGCTCGCGCCCGGCCGGACTCAGGGGAAGGCGGGCGTCCAGCTGCTCCAGGCGTCGACGAAGCCGGTCTCGAAGCCGTCGTCGAAGACGAGGTTCGGGGAATCGCCGAACGAACGGCAGGGAGTGATCTGCGAGGTGTTGCCAGCCGGATCGGTCGCTGTCGCCATCAAGTGCGACTGGGTGACGTGGACGCCGCCCAGGAAGCTCACGTCGGCGAAGCCCTGGGCGTTGGTGGTGGCGTTACTCGACGCGAGGTAATACGACGGTTCTCCCCGGCGATCGGCGCCACAGGTGCCACCGTAGTAGTCGATCTGGTACGTCGTGTTGGGGGCGCTGTACAGGCGCCCGTAGGCGAGCCAATACGTGGAGCCGGTGATGGCGCGCAGGAGGACCGGCGAGTTCTGCCGCAGATTGCCCCCGGCGTCGGCATCGAGCCAGTCGTTGGGGGCCAACGCTCTCGGGTCGAGAACGACCTCCGAGCCGTTGCCGACCATGCCGTTGCCGCGGATCCGGTTGCCGACGCCGGAGGCAACCCGCACCGCGGCGCCGCGGTTGCTCTGGATGTTGTTCGGCTGCGTCCCGTCGGCGAGGCCACCGACGGTGGTGAAGCTTGCCCCCTGGATGGAGAGGCCGTCGCCCAGGCAGCTCGTCAGCCAGTTACCCAGCACCAGGTGGGAGTTGGTGCCGCCGTCGGCGATCCGGACGCAGTCGCCGACGTTGCGGGCGATGGTGTTGCCGGTCACCTCCGCGTTGTCGGCGTCGAGGTGGATGAGGACGCCGTGGGAGGTGTTGGGCAGCTGGACGGTGTTCGCCGCGTTGAGCCCGATGGTGTTGGCGTCGACGAGGATGGCGAGGGTGCCGGAGCCGGCGATCTCGACGCCGACGCCGGTGTTGCCGGAGATGACGTTGGCAGGGCCGATGCGGGTGTTGTGCGCCCCGGCGGTGACCAGCACCCCACCGCCCGAGTTGCCGATCGACAGGATGCTGCCGGCGACGCCGATCCAGTTGTAGCTCACCTGGTTCGAGTTGGTGCCGGGGTCGGCGATGAAGACGCCGCGGCCGCTGTTGCCGGCGATGACGTTCTTCGCCGCCTGCGAGCCGATGGTGTTGAAGCTGGCGCCGGCGAGGAAAGCCACCCCGCTCGCGCCGTTGGGCAGGGGGGCGGTCCGGGCGACGTTCAAGCCGACGATGTTGCCGACGACGAGATTGCCGTCGGTGCCGGCGCCGGCGATGGTGATGCCGTCGTTGAGGTTGCCTGAGATGACGTTGCCGGAGGTGGAGTCCTGACCGATCTTGTTGGATGAAGCGCCGTTGAAAAGGCGGATGCCGGCGCCGCCGTTGGCTCGCAGGATGCTGCCGGCGATGCCCCGGATGCCGATCCAGTTGTTGAAGACCTGCGCCTCGACGAGCCCGGTGCCCGAGAGACTCACCCCGTCTCCGCTGTTGCCGGAGATGACGTTGCGCTGGCTCGAGATGGTTCCGCCGACCTTGACGCGGCGCGAGTTGACCAGGCGGATGCCGCCGAGGGAATTGCCGGTGGGGCCGCTGTCGTCGAGGGACTCGAGACCGACGAAGTTACCGACGATGGTGACTTCGTGGTCGGCCGGGTCGTCGGATCCGCCGGAGACCGCCTCGACGTGGATGCCGAAGCCGGTATTGCGAACGAAGACGGAGCTCCGCACCTGGATCCGGCGCGGATTCGTCGCCCCGTTGAACGGCAGCAGCGACAGGCCGTCGCCGTTGTTGTCGGCGATCCTGACGTTGGTAATCGTCGCTCCGTGCAGCCCCGAACCTTCCAGCCCGGAGGCACCCGCGTGGTCGAGCGTCAGGTTGCGGACTTCGAGGTCCGGGCGGCCGAGATCGCTGCAGCGCAGCGACAGGCCGCCGTGGCCGGCGACGTCGATGCGGACGTTTGCCTGGTTGACGTCGGCGCGACCGCCGTCGAGGATGTCGCCGCAGCTCAGGGCGAGGCTCGAGGCGGTGACGTGGATCGTGGCGACCCCGGGATCGAAGAGGATCGCATCGTTCGTGTTGTCACCGACGCCGAAGCCGATCACCAGCCAGCAACCGGGCGCGGACAGGAACCAGTTGATGCCCTCGAATTGCGCGACCTCGCCGCTGGACATGCAGCGGCTGGGGCCACTGTAGGCGGCGGTCATGGCCTCCTCGAGGCTCAGCACGTCGTTGTAAGCGTCGCCGTAGCCCTCGGTGTTCACCGTCACGGTGAAGGCAGCGCAGGGTGCGGCCGTGAGAAGCGAGGCGAAGAGAGCCGCGGCGAGCAGCGCCGCCACTGTCGAGCAGGGCAGAGTCTCCCTCGACATCGGAACCTCCAGGTGGGAGCCCACGGTTGGCGGCGCGGGGGCCGCTGCTGACGAGGAAGGCAGCCGGTCGGCATTTTGCTCACGCCGGGCGGGGCGTCGCCCCGAGGCTGAGCAGACGAGGCCGCAGCCGCCTTTCTCACTCATGGATGCACCAGCCCGCGGTACCGCCGCGATCCGCCCCGTTCCGCCACTCCCGGCGGCTTCCCCGGCGGTGCGGCCCGCCCGGTCTAGAATTCCCTCCTCTTGGATGCCATCGAGAACCGATTCGACGAGCTCGTCCGGTCGTCGGCGAGGCTGGTCCGTGCGGCGATCCTGCGCGTGGGTGGGCGCGCGGCGCGCCACGTCGAGGACCTCGAGCAGCGCGTCTACCTGGCGCTCTGGCGGCGCTTCCAGGCGGAAGGCGGACCGCCGCAGGAGATCGCCGCCGCTTACGTCTATCGCAGCGCCGTGCGCGAGGCGGTCCGCGAGCTGCGGAGCCTGCCGCCGGAGGAGCCGCTGGCGGAAGGGCTCGACCCGGCTTCACCGGCGGTCGACCCCGAGCGCCAGGCGGCCGGGCGGGAGCTGGGCGAGCGCATCGCTGCAGCGCTCGCCCGTCTGGCCCCGGATCGTCGGCGCGCCGTGGCGGCCCACCTGCAGGGCTTCGAGGTCGCCGAGATCCAGCGCCTCTTCGACTGGGACTACCAACGCGCCCGCAATCTGATCGCCCGCGGTTTGCAGGAGCTTCGCCAGCAGCTCGCCCCGGAGGTGCAGGATGAATGAGCTCGAGCTCGCCAGTGCGCTCCGCCGGCGGTCGGTGGAGCCGCACCCGGCGGAGGAGACCTGGGAGCGCTTCGCGACGGGCGAGCTCTCGCCGGCGGAGCGCGAGCGCCTCCTCGACCACGCCTTGCTCTGCGGAGAGTGTGCGCGGGCGCTGCGCGGCGTGCTGGCGCTCGGCGACCTCCGCCGGCCGCAACGGCGCTGGCGCCCGCTGTGGGTGGGAGTGGGCCTCGCCGCCGCCGCCACCATCGTCGCCCTGGTGGCGATCCGACCGGATCTCGGCCGCCCTGCCCGGCACGACCGGCAGGTGCGCGGCACGGAGAGCGCCACCGTCGCGATCCTCGAGCCGCGAGGCTCGCTTGGCACTCCGCCAGGATTCTTCCGCTGGCGCCGAGTCCCAAGGGCGACGTCGTACCGGCTACGGCTGTTCAGCGACGAGGGAGTGCCGCTCGCGAACGTCGATCGCATCGCGGCAGCGGAGTTGGCGAGCGACAAGCTCGGTGTCGAGCTGCGCCCGGGGCGCTACGTCTGGAAGGTCGAGGCACTCCACCCGCCGGCAATGCTCGCCAGCTCGCGCCTGGTGGGCTTCGAGATCCGCCCGTGAGGAGACCCGCAGCGGCGCTCGGGCTGCTTTGGCTGGTAGGGGCTGGCGGCGCGCGGGCCACGGTGCCGCTGTCCCTGCCTTTCTCAGGGCGCGCGCTCTACTGGCGCGACGAGGTGGCGCAGGCCACCGCGAGGGGGGACGAGGTGGTGGCGATCACGGCGCTTTCCCGGCTCTGTTTTCTGGAGCCGCCGCTCGGCGCGGTCCCGGCCGGCGGATCCGCCTGCGCCCAGGCACGGTCACGGGCACGGGCGCAGGGTCGGCGCGACCTCGAGGCGCTGGTGCTGGCCAACCAGGGCAACGCGCACCTCTGGTGGGGCGACCAGGCAGGGGCGCAGCGCCTCCTCGATGCGGCGCTGGCGCTGGCGCCTCCCGGCAGCACGGCCCGGGGCCTCGCCGAGATCACGCTCTCGGAGGTCGGGCTCGAGCGGGGCGATTTCGAGGCGGCGCTGGCGAGCTCGCAGCGGGGGATCGCCGTGGCGCGCGCGCTGAGCGACGTCGAGCTCGAGGCGTGGGGAGAGATCTGGCGTGCCCGCGTGCTGGCGTTCCTCGGCGCCACCGGGCGCGCCGCCGCCGCGGCGCGCCGGGGCGGCGAGCTCGCGGAGTCGATCGGCGATGGGCTCGCCGGCGGGGCTGCCCTGTGGATGCTGGGGCTGGCGAGCAGCGAGGCGGGCGATCACGAGGCGGCACTCTCGGCGTCGCTCGCCTGCCAGCCGCGGGCCGTCGCCTTCGAGAACTGGTTCGTCGCCTGGGTCTGTCAGCTCAACGCCGCCGATGCCGAGATCTCCCTGGGTCGTCTCGAGGAGGCGAAGGCCGGTCTCGACGCCCTCGACCAGGTGGTGGCGACCGGTCTTACGCCAGCTCCGTTCCCAGTGGCGGTGGCCGAGGTGCGGGGTCGCCTGCTGCTTGCGGCGGGTGACGCGCCCGCGGCCGCAGCTGCGTTTTCCCGCGTCGTCGAGCAGGCGCCGGTCGCCTGGCTCGCCGAGCAGGGCCGGCTGGGCTTGGCGCGCGCCCGCGCCGCCGCGGGCGACGAGGTGGGCGCCATCGCCGCCTACCGGGAAGGGATCGCGGCGGTCGAGCGAGCCAAACGCGACGCGCCGCTCGAGGAACTGCGAGCGCACTTCTTTGCCGTCCGCGCCGACGTCTACCGCGAGCTCGCGGCACTCCTGGTGAAGCACGGCGGCACCGGCGCGGCTGCCGCTGCCTTCGAGGTGGCCGAGGCGGGTCGGGCGCGGGCGCTCGCCGACGCCCGCGCTGCGGCGCACGCCCAGGGCGAGGTGCCGCGCCGCCTCACCGCCGCCGAGGCGGCGTCGCGGCTCGGCCCGTCACGGGCCGTCGTCGAGTACGTGAGCACGAAAACGGAGACCCTTGCCTTGCTCATCGTCGGCGGTCGCCCGGTCGAGGCGGTCGCTCTGCCCGCCGCCGGCGGTGCCGGCCTGCTCGCCGAGCGGGTCGACTTCTTCCGCCAGCGCGTCCGCGAGGCGGAGAGCGCGGGCGAGATCGTGGCGGTCGGGCGGCGGCTCTACGCCGACCTGCTCGCCCCGGTGGTGGCGCGTCTTCCCGCCAGCGTCGAGGTGCTGCTCGTCGCCCCCGACGGTCCCTTGCACCGGCTACCGTTCGACGCCTTGGTGGTCGACGGCGCCAAGGACGCCGGCCGCTTCGTGGCCGAACGCTTCGTCGTTGTGCTCGTGCCCTCGGCGGCGATGGCGCTCGGGGAGCCGGCGGTGGAGGATGCGCGGGGCGAAGCCCTGGTGCTCACCTACGATGGGGCAGGGCAGTCGAGCACCGATCGTGGCGCCCCGAGATCGCGACTGCGCTTCGCCGCCGAGGAGGGACGGCGGGTGGCGCGCGCGGTCGGCAGGCCGGCCACGCTCATCGCCGAGACGGCGGCCACCAAGGCGCGGCTGCACGCCGCCGGCCCCGGGCGCTTTGCCGTCCTCCACCTCGCAACGCACGCGGTGGTGAACGCCAGCGTGCCGTCGCGCTCGGCGCTGCTGCTGGCGGCTGCCCCGGGCGGCGACGGCTGGCTCTCCGCCGGCGACATCTTCCACTGGCGGCTGCGCCCATCGCTGGTCGTGCTGTCGGCCTGCGACTCCGGGGAGGGGCCGGTGGCCGGCGGCGAGGGACCGCTGTCGCTCGCCCGCGCCTTCCTCGAGGCCGGCGCGACGGCCGTGGCGGCGACGTTCTGGGAGCTCGACGACGAAGCGGCGGTGCCGCTGATCGAGGACTTCTATCGCCACGTCGCGGATGGCAGCACCGCCGAGCGGGCGCTCACCGCGGTGCAGCGGCGGGCGATCGCCCGCGGCGGGCGGCCGGCAGTGTGGGCGGCGTTCGGGCTGTGGGGTGCACCCGGTTTCCGCGCCCCGGCGCCGCGACGCGCCGCCGGGGCATGGCTGGGCGCCGCCGCTCTCGCCATGGGGGCCGCCGGCTTCCTTGTCGTGCGTCGCAGAAGGGCCACGCGCCGGGCAGCGCCGGAACATCGACCGCTGCGGGATTCCTAGGGGACTGTCACCGCCCAGGCCGACGTGTCGCGCGTCGGTTCAGCGGCCGAAGGTGAATTCGTCGAGTTCGCTCCGGTCATCGCGAGCGAAGCGAAGCGATCTCGACGTTGCCGCGTCGAGATTGCTTCGTCGCTCCGCTCCTCGCAATGACGTGGGTGGGTCTAAGTCGCTGATCTCATGGCGTCTTCAACGACCACAGATCGGCAGCCCCGGTCTCGAACCCGTCGCCGAACAGCACGCCGTAGAGCACCACCTCGGTGCCCACGTTCTGGGTGCGAATGCCGTCCTCGTCGAAGACATCCTGCTCGGGGGCGCCGATGGCGAGGTCGGCGTGGCCGTCGCCGTCGAAGTCGCCGCTGGTGAGGGATCCAGCAGGGCCGGCCGGACCTCGCCGAGAGCAACGCCCGGGAGGCGGTGGCCCGCTACCGTGAGTCCGGCAACCCGCGAGGGCTCGGCCACTCGCTCGGCTCCCTGGCGGTCGCGCTCGGCGAGCTCGGGCGTGCCGCCGAGGCCGATGCCGCGCTGGCGGAGTCGATCGCCGTGTTGCGCCGGCTGAACGACCATTCGTCCCTCGCCAACGCCCTGGGCAACCGGGGCTTTGTCGAGGTGGAGCGGGGTCGGCTCGCCGAGGCCGAGGCCACGGCGGGTGACATGGAGCGGGCCGCTGGAGCGGAGGGTGCGAAGCTCGGCCTCGCCAATGCCCACGACGTGCGAGCTCTCGCCGCCGCTGCGCGCGGCGACCTGGAATCGGCGCGCCGCCACTTCGCCGCCGCCCGTCAGATCCACGTCGACAACGGCGACCTCGACGAGGCGGCCGAGACCGACGTGGCGCACGCCGTCGCCGAGCAGGCGGCGGGCAACCCTACGGTGGCGTGGCGCCTGCTCGACGAGGGGCTGCAGCGCCTGCCCGGCGGTGGGACCGAGATGACCGCGGCGTTCTACGCCGAGATGCTGCGCGCTCGCATCGACGCCGAGGCTGGGCGGCTCGCCGCGGCGCGGCGCCGCTTGGAGGCAAGGGCGGGGAGCGAGCGCTCGCCCAGCGTCAGGTGGCGGCTGGCGTTTCTACGCGCGCGGGCGGGGCTGGCGATGGCCGAGAGTCGATTCGCGGCGGCGCGCCCGGACCTCGAGCTGGCTAGCGGGCTGGCGGAGGGCGCCGGGCGCACCCTCGACGCCCTGGCGCTACGGCTCGACCTCGCCGAGTTGGCGGCTGACGCCGGCGATCGCCCGGCGGCCGTGACAGCGCTGGAAGTGGCCGCCCCCCAGGCGGCCACACTTCAGCTCGAAGCCCTCAACCGGCGCGCCGCGGCGCTCGCTCAGCGGTTGAGGGTGGGCTCGTGCAGGTAGAGCTGGCCCGATCGCGCCGGGAGCTCAGGGCACTACATCGGCCCACGGGGCCGGCAGGCTACCGCTCTCGAACCCGTTGCTGAAGAAGGCCGAGCTCACCGGCGCCAGGCAGGCAGGGTTGCCGGACGCTACCGACGTGACGTAAGTGTTCATTCTGGCCGCCTCGCGTCCTGGCGCCACCCCATAGGGATGGTTGGTGCCGAAGTTGAGGCTCATGTCGGAATAGCTGCCGCGAGTCAGATGGCAGTAGCTCATGATGGTGCCGCTGCCGGCACCGGCCGGTCCGGGCAACGAGGTGGCGCCGGAGTAGCAGCCGCCCTCACCGCCGTAGCACTGATCGATGGGGCTCGGGTTGCCGCTGATGCCGGCGTAGCAGTGGGTGTGCGGCGAGTTGAAGTTGTGGCCGATCTCGTGGGCCACCGCCATGATGTCCCACATCACCGTAGGGTTGTTGATGTCGAACCTGCCGCTGATGCTGGCGGTGAAACCGTAGCCGCCCCCCCACGGTGCGTCAGTTGCCAGGCCGGGACAGGAGCCGGAAGCCCCGAACCCCCCCGAGCAGAGCACGCCCAGCCAGGCGATGCCGCCGCCCAGGCCCTTGCCGCTGAGGAAGTGGGCGATGGTCCTCGAGACGCCGCTGTGATTCTTGTTCCAGTAGTGACCGAACTCCATCGGCCCGCAGGCAGTGGTGGACTGGACCCAGGGGTCGCTCGCCGTCGTCCACAGGCTCAGCGACTGTACGACGAGGCTGGTGTTGAGCTCGTTGACGTAGATCGTCGAGGCGTAGCCGATGAGGTTGCCGACGTAGTTGGTGGCGTTGGTTGTGTTGTTGAACTTGGAGTAGTACTCGAAGTCGGTCTCGATGGCGACGTGGGCGGTGCGGGCCGGTGCCGAGGCAGGTGCGGAGGCGCTCGCCGCGCTCGTCGCCTTGGCGGTCGGCGGGCCGCCGAGGGCGTCGAAGCCAAAAGCGTCGTGAGGAACCGGGGGAAGCTCGTCGTCGGCGCACTTGAAGGGCTCGGTCCGTCTCGCCTTGAGCAGGGCGGCGTCGGCGCGCTCCGCCCGCAGGCGGCGCGGCGACCCGGGGGGTGGCGCGTCTTCCTGTGCGCTGTCGATCAGGTAGCTGTCGTCTCCGGCGCGAGTGACGATGCCGCGCGTCACACCGTCGGGGTGGACCTCGAGGAACACACGCGACCCGTCCTCGCCAGCCACCGCGCCGCGGAAGTAGGTGTTCGCCGGCGGCTTCATCCGTGTGGCGCCGTGCGCGCCGTGCACGACGATCTCGGCGTCTGGAGCGAAGACCTCGAAGCGTTCGACATCGAAGGCGAGGGTCTCGCTGGTGGCCGGGACCTCGATGTCGGTGACGCGCAGGTGGTCCCCGACGCGCACGTTGCGGCCGTCGCGCGCGAGGTCGTCACCATGGATCCGCGGCAGCTCGGGGATCCGCGCCGCCGAGACCACGCTGGCGGTGAAGACGAGCAGGCAGCTGATGAGGAGTCGCTGAGCTGTTTGATGCATCACAGTCCCTTGGTGTAGTTGCGGTGGACGCCAGCCGAATGGGCCCGCGATCGCCGCTCCGTGTCAGTCGACTGTCACTTGGTGTCAGCCCTCGCCGGGCCGCGTCGTGCAACGAACCGAAGGTTCCGTGTATTCCTGCCGACGCCGGCTTTCAGAGATGTTTCGTGCGTCTACTCAACGCAACCGGCGCGCCAACTTTCGGGCTCGCGCCATTGTCGTCGATCGAACAGCAGCCAGCTGTTAGCGACGTCACAAACGATCTGTAGTGCGCATCACTCGGGGAGGACCGGCCCGCTCGCCGCGAAAGCTAGAATGACTGCGTGGCCGGCCTCTGGCCAGGCCCTGCGGTGCGCCGTTCGAACACCCCTCCGGAGCCGTGAATGAAGCCTGATTCGACCGTTCGCCTCACTCCTGGCAAGCGGGTCCTCTTCCTCACCAAGGACCCCGAGCTGATCCGCCGCCAGCTGCGTGGCCAGCTCGACCTCACTCTCGCCGACCTCGCGGCACCCGGCGACCTGCTCGACGACATCAACACCGACGTCATGACGCCGGCCTGGGTCTGCTTCCACCACCGGCCCGAGGACCTCGCCCGCGAGGCGTATGCCGGGTTGATCGTCGAAGGCGAGCGGCTCTTCCCGCGCGACGCCCTCCACGGCGGCAACTTCGAAGTCATCGTCTCGGGGCTGCGCAAAGGGGTGGGAAGCTCGCGCGAAACGGCGACGCAGGCCGAGAAGTGGAGTGGCATCCGCATCGCCATCGCCGAATCGTTCGCCCCCATCCACGCCGCCAACAACGTCAACCAGGGGGTGCTGATGGGCGGCTACGACGTGCTCGCCCGCCTGCAGGCCGGCGAGGGGGTGCCGCTCGAGGAGTTCTACCGCCACCACGACCCCATCACCCAGCTCATCGTCCGCGAGGGGGGTCTCTTCCCCTTCGCCAAGGCGCTCGCTCGCGGCGAGGTGGTCCTGCCGCGCCCGGCCACGCCGGCGCGACCGATGACCATGGCCGAGAAGATCCTCGCCTCCCACATGCTGGGTGTCGACGACGAGCAGCGGTTCGTCAAGCCCGGCGACGCCGTGGTGGTGTCGGTCGACGGCGGCTACTCGCACGAGTTCACCACCGCCCAGGTGCACTACTTCCTGGAGCAGGAGTACGGGCCCGACTACCGCATCCAGAACCCTGAGCGCTTCGCCGTCTTCGAGGACCATCTCGTCTACGCCGACGAGGTGCGCAAGATGCGCCCCTACCTCGACCAGATCGAGACCTTGCGGCGGCTGCAGCGCGATTTCCAGCGCCACACCGGGGTGCGCGACTTCTCGGCCCACGAGCGGGTGTCGCCGGGGATCTGCCACGAGGTGGCGCGCGAGCAGATGATCGAGCCTGGTCAATTCGTGCAGGCGACCGACAGCCACACCTGCATGGGCGGCGTCAACAACGCGCTCGCCTGGGGCGTCGGCTCGACCGAGTACGCGAGCCTCGTCTACGACGGCTTCACCACCGCCGAGGTGCCGGAATCGATCCGCTTCGAGCTGGTGGGAGAGCTTGCGCCGACGTGCACGGCGAAGGACGTGATGCTCTTCATCCTGCTCGAGTACGCGCGCGCGGAGAAGACGCTCAATCGCGTCATGGAATTCACCGGCCCCGGTCTCGCGACGCTCTCGCCCGACGAGCGGGCCACGCTCACCAACATGGCGACCGAGTGCGCCGCCCGCACCGGCATCTGCGCCGCCGACGACAAGACCCTCGAGTGGATCGCTGCGCGACGCCCGGGAGTCGACATCGAGCGGCTACGCCAGCAGGTGGTCGAGCCCGACCCCGACGCCGAGTACGCGGGCGGCATCCACGTCATCGACCTCTCGTCCCTGCGGCCGATGGTGGCGCACCCCGGCGACCCCGACCACGGCGTGCCGTCGGACCCCACCAACGGCGCCTTCGTCGCCGAGTTGGGCGAGGTGAAGATCGACATCGCCTACGCGGGAAGCTGC
>DASYUP010000658.1:0-1682 GCA_036001185.1 Thermoanaerobaculia bacterium | reverse complement strand
CCTGCTCGACGAGTCGCACGTCGCGGTGGTGCCGGGCGAGGCCTTCGGCGCCGACGCCCACGTCCGCCTCTCCTTCGCCTGCTCGCGCGCGACCCTCACCGAGGGTCTCGATCGCATGGCGGAAGCCCTCGCGCGACGCGTGCGCGTGGGCTGATCCATAGCAAACAGCGGCCGGTGGACGCCGGCGACCGGTGTCGCCGTGGGGTCCACGCCGTCACGAGGAGACCCGATGCAACCATTCCCGAACGTGAGGCGCGGCGGCGTGGCTCTGCTCGTGGCCCTGGCGGTGGCGGGTCTCGGCGTGCCGGCGGGGGCGGCGCCGGCGAAACCGGCGGCCGCGCCGGGGGGCAAACCGACGGTGCAAGAAGCGAAGAAGTTTCTCGATGAGGCCGAGGCGCGACTGCTCGATCTGGCCATCGAGTCGTCGCGGGCGGGCTGGGTGCAGTCGAACTTCATCACCTACGACACGCAGGTCCTCGCCGCCAAGGCCAACGACCGACTGATCGCCCTGACCACCGAGCTAGCGCAACAGGGGCAGCGGTTCGCCGGGCTCGATCTGCCGCCAGAGCTGCGACGCAAGCTCGACCTGCTCAAGCTCGGGTTGACGCTGCCGGCGCCGGCCGATGCCAAGAAGCGCCAGGAGCTCACCCGCATCGCTGCCGGCCTCGAAGCGGCCTACGGCTCCGGCAAGTGGTGCCCGCCCGGTAAGACCGGCGAGGACTGCCTCGACCTCGAGGAGCTGTCGGACATCCTGGCCGACAGCCGCGATCCCGCCAAGCTGCGCGAGGCGTGGGTGGGCTGGCACACCATCTCGCCGCCGATGAAGAAGGACTTCACCCGCTACGTCGAGCTCGCCAACGAGGGGGCGCGCGAGCTGGGCTTCAAGGACCTCGGCGCCATGTGGCGCAGCAAGTACGACATGCCGCCCGACGCCTTCGCCGCCGAGGTCGACCGGCTGTGGGGGCAGGTCAAGCCCTTCTACAGCTCGCTGCACTGCTACGTGCGCGCCCGGCTCAACGAGAAGTACGGCGATGCCGTGCAGCCCAAGACCGGCCCCATCCGCGCCGACCTGCTGGGCAACATGTGGAGCCAGGAGTGGGGGCATGTCTACGACCTGGTGGCGCCCACCGGCGGTGGCAGCTCGGTCGATGTCACCAAGCTGCTGGCCGACAAGAAGGTCGACCCCATCGGCATGGTGAAGATCGGCGAGCGCTTCTACACCTCGCTCGGCTTCGCGCCGCTGCCCTCGACATTCTGGGAGCGTTCGCTGTTCACCAAGCCGCGCGACCGCGACGTCGTCTGCCATGCCAGCGCCTGGAGCATCGACTACCAGGACGACCTGCGCATCAAGATGTGCATCCAGCCGACCGGCGAGCACTTCGTCACCATCCATCACGAGCTGGGCCACAACTTCTACCAGCGCGCCTACGACAAGCAGCCCTACCTCTTCCAGGACAGCGCCAACGACGGCTTCCACGAGGCCATCGGCGACACCATCGCGCTGTCGGTGACGCCCGAGTACCTCGAGGAGATCGGCCTCCTCGACAAGGTGCCGCCGGCGACCGACGACACGCCGCAGCTGCTCCGCATGGCGCTCGACAAGATCGCCTTCCTCCCCTTCGGCCTGCTCATCGACCAGTGGCGGTGGAAGGTCTTCTCGGGGGAGATCCCGCCCGAGAAGT
>DASYUP010000657.1:0-3208 GCA_036001185.1 Thermoanaerobaculia bacterium | reverse complement strand
CCGACATCACCTGGGTGGCGGTCTGCGCCGCCGCGCCGACGGCGCGCCAGGAAGAGGTCTTCCGTACCGTGGCGGCGGGGCGCGACGCCGCCTTCGCCCTGGTCGCCGGCCGCTACCCGCACACGCCGGTCCGCGGCTACGAGGTCGACGACGCGGCGCGGCAGGTAATCGCCGCCGCCGGCTACGGCGACAAGTTCATCCACCGCACCGGCCACTCGATCGGCATCGCCGACCACGGCCAGGGCGCCAACATGGACAACCTCGAGACCCACGACACCCGGCCGCTGCTGGCGATGACCGGCTTCTCCATCGAGCCGGGGATCTACCTCGAAGGGGACTTCGGCGTGCGCAGCGAGATCAACGTCGCCCTCACCCCCGAGCGCGCCGAGGTCACCGGCGCCGAGCCGCAGCGGGAGCTGGTGCGCCTGGGGACATGACCGATTTTCGCGCCGCGCGAAAATCGGATCGTGTCCCCGTTTCTCCGTTGCTTTTCGCGCCGCGCGAAAATCGGATCGTGTCCCCGTTTCTCCTGTCTCCGTTTCTCCTAGGGATGGCGGCTTCAGCGCTGTCCTGGCAGCACTTCCAGCACGCCCCGCATCAGCGCCGAGTGGAGACTGCAGACGTAGGTGTAGCGGCCGGGCCGCGCCGGCACCGTGAGGAGGGCGGTGCCGCGGCTGCCGGGAGTGGTGTCGAGGGGCGGGATGATGAGGCCGAGCGCCGCCACCGCCAGGTCGTGGCGCATCCCGGGCTCGTCGTTGATCACCGTCAGCCGCACCCGCTCGCCGGCGAACACTTGCAGCACCGGGTTGCGCTGGACGCTGCCGGGGGCAAAGAACGCCATGTCGCGGGCGTAGAGGGTCAGCTCGCGGGTCTCGGCGCGGCCAACGAAGGCCCATAGCGTCATCGTCGTCGCCGCCAGCACGACGAGGGCGATGGCGATCGAGAGGTTGCGGATACGTGCTGTGCTCATGGCTGTGACCCTTCCTGAGTCCTTGCTGTCAACCGACGAGAGCGCCGGTGGCGTACATGACGGCGACGCCGACCAGTAGGCCCCAGGCGACCGGTGCCGAGCGCAGCAGGTCGCCGAGCGGTCGTTGGCGCGCCATCGAGCGCGCGATCTGCACCACCACCTGGGCGATGGCCCCGGCGCCGACGCCGAGAAACACCACCGCCCACAGCGGCGAGTAGAGGAAGCCGCCGAGCCAGGCGCCGGCAATGGTGGGCAGCCCGGCGATGGCGCCGAGCAGCAAGAGCCGCGGCAGCGGCACCTGCTCCTCGGCGAGTGGCGCCACGATGGCGAGGCCCTCGGTGGTGTTGTGTAGCGTGAAGCCGAGCATCAACAGAGTGCCGAAGGCGAGCTCTCCGAGGGCGAAGGCGGCACCGATCGCCAGCCCCTCGCCGAAGTTGTGCAGGCCGATGCCGACGGCGATGAGCAGCGCCACCACCGCACTCGCCGAGGCGCCGCCGCTGCGCCGCCGCAGCCAGCCGCCGAAGCCGTCGATGGCGATGTAGGCGGCCATCGCCGCAAAGACCAGCAGTACGGTTCCCTGAAGCGAGCCGGGTACGGCTTCGGCCGCCTCGCCTCCCTCGTGCAGCGCGTCGACGAAGAGGAAAAGCAGCAACCCGACGGTGAGGGCGAGGACGAAGTCGAGCCCACCACGGCCGAGACGCCGCATCAGCGGATACCAGAGCAGGCCGATGGCCACCGGCAGCACACCGACGTACAGGCCGATGAGGGCGAAGATCCCCAGTAGCCGTGCGCTGGCGCGCGGCGTCTCCACCGCCACCTCGATCGTGTGGTCGAACGTGACGCCGTTGCGGCTCACCAGCCGGATGGCGTGCGGCTCCCCCGCCACCCATGGGTACGGAATGCGCAGGGCTGCCCGCTGCAGGTGGCCCAGCGTGCCGCGCGGCTCCTGGCTGAAGGTCCAGTAGGCGTCGTCCACCATCACCTGCGCGACCGTCACCGGGTCGGGCCCGTCGTTGAGCAGGTGGGCGACGATCTCCCCGCTGGTGAGCTCGACGCGCTGGAAGACCAAGCGCTCGACCGGCGGCACCTCGCCGCGCAGCCGGCCGGCGGGGTCGAGCCGCACGACGAGGAGGATCAGCGCGCCAAGTGCCACCAGCGGCAGGAGGGCGATGCCCCAGCGGAAGGCGCGCGAGCGTTCGACGAGGCTCACGCCGACGCCTCCGTAGCGGCGAAGAGGCCCATCCAGCCGAGCTCGGCGAACTCGCTCTGGTGGGCGTGGAACATGAAGGTCCCGGGGTAGCGGAAGCGGGTCTCGAGGATCGCCCGCTCGCCCTGGCACAGCATCAGCGTGTCGGTCGTCTCGTCCGGCTGCAGCCGGGTGCCGGTGCGGTAGACGTCGAAAAACATGCCGTGCAGGTGAAAGCTGTTGAGAAGGTCGAACTCGGTGACGTTGACGAGGTAGACGCGCACCAGCTCGCCCCGCTCGACCGGCACCGGCGCGTGCAGGTGGTGGTGCGCCACCGTGTTGACCGCGTAGACCTCGTTGTCGCCGTCGAAGTTGGTGTCGAAGGCGTTCATCACCATCACCAGCTCGTCGGCGGGCGGCCGCCCCTGTCGCGGGTCGATGATGAAGACGCCGTAGAGGCCCTTGTGGATGTGCCGCTTGAGCGGCAGCGCGTGGCAGTGGTAGAGGTGCAGCCCGAACGGCTCGGCGTCGAACTCGTAGAGGAACTCATCGCCGGGGAGCACCTGGTGCTCCGGCATCGAGCCGTCCATCGCCGGAGGGTGCCAGCCGTGAAAGTGCAGCGTGTGCGGGTGACTCCCCTGGTTGAGGAAGCGCACGCGCACGCGATCGCCCTCGGTGGCGCGCAGGGTGGGACCCGGCACCTGGCCGTTGTAGGTCCAGGCGGGGAAGAAGACACCTGGCGCGATCTCGATCTCGCGGTCGACGGCGTAGAGCTCGTATTCGCGGAGCAGCCGGCCGTCGCCGAGCGGCGACTCGCGATAGTAGCGGGAGCGCTCGCGCTCGGGCAGGTGGGAGAAGTTGAAGCTGCGCAGGTAGACGCTGGGGTCGGGATCGAGGCTGGTGACCCGACCTACCGCGCCTGCCTGGTGGGTCGTGGCGTGTGCGGCCGCCGGCTTGCCTGCCGAGTGCCCGTCATGTGGGTCCCCGTAGGCCTGACCGCGCAGCTCGCCCGAAGCCGCCCACGCCGCCGCGCCCACCGATCCCATGCCGGC
>DASYUP010000656.1:0-6073 GCA_036001185.1 Thermoanaerobaculia bacterium | reverse complement strand
GGGGCCGCGGATCTCTTCTTTGCCGGTGAGCTGGCGCCGGAATCCTCCGACGAGAGCCTGGTGCGGGAGAGCTGTCTCGCCGGCGTCCTGGAGATCTACCTGCAACTCGAAGCAGCGGCCGACCTTCCAGGCCGACAGGTGCGGTCCGCGGTGAGCGAGCGGCGCGACGGCGAGCGGGGGCGGAACGAGAATCTGTCCAGCTTCCTCCTCGCCAGCAGCCTGCAGTCGCGCGCCGTCCGGGAACGTCGCGACGAGATCGCCAGAGTGCTGTCGCAGATCGAGTCATCGCGCAGCTTTACGCTGGTGCGCGGGTGGTGGTGGCTGCTTCGACAGTTCCGGCGAGTGTTCTCCGGCAGCCGTCGCGAGCGGCCTCCCGCCCCCGCGGAGCGTCCCCTCAGCGCTCGGCCGGAAGCTCGAAGGGATACGGCAACAGGTCAGCGAGCCGCCACGTCACTCGCTCCCCCTGCGGGTTGACCAGCAGGATCGGCAGGTCGGCGGTGAACTCGCGCAGGGTCTCGCGGCACATGCCGCAGGGAGCCGACGGCGGGGTGGTTGGGGTGACCACCACCGCCGCCTGCGGCCGCCGCAGGCCGCGCGCCACCGCCGCCGCCATGGCGTTGCGCTCGGCGCAGATCGCCAGACCGTAGGAGCGGTTCTCGACGTTGCAGCCGGCGACGATGGAGCCGTCCTCCATCAGCAACGCCGCGCCGACGGCGAAGCGGCTGTGGGGAGAGTAGGAGCGCGCGCGGGCCGCGACGGCGGCGGCGATCAGCGGCTCCCAATCGATCACGCGCGGGACTGTAGCACCGCGCCGCGGCGGGCCGTGCGCAGCAGACGGTCCGCCGTGCGCACGGCGAGGTAAGGCGCCATCGTGTACTTGCCGGTGTCGACCGAGTGGTACGGGCCGCGCGAGCGCACACCAGGGTTGTCGCGACGGTGCAGCTTGCTCCCACGCTGGTCGATGTCGTCCTCGCCAGGGGCCATGACCCAACCGCCGAGCACCGCGACGTCTGCGAAGTCCGCGTTCGCCAGGCGTGCGAGGGTCGGGCTGAGGTCGCCGAGATGACGCAGGGTGGCTTGCAACCGGTCGGTCGTCGCCGCCGGCTCGCTCCAGCCCGGCGTGGGCTCGAGGCCCGGCGCCGCCACCAGGCGGCAGATCGGGTACCACGAGAGGTAGACCTCGCCACCGGGATAACTGACCGCGTCGCCGTAAGGACCATGCACGAAGTTGATGGTTGGGATGGCTGGGGTGCCGGGTTGGATGCGCACGCGGAAGCCGACCCGGTAGCGGAAGATCCAGGAGCGCCGGGTGGGAATGCCGGCGCTGGCATCCACGGGCAGCCGCCCCGTCCACAGCGCGTTGACGACCTGGTCGTAGCGCTCGCTGGCGAGCAGATCGCCGCGTCGGCAGGTCACCTCGACGCCGCGTCGCGACGGCTGCGCGCCGACCACATGGACACCGCCCAGGAAGCGGACCTCGGGGCTGGCGGCGAGCGCCTGACGCAGCAAGCCGGCCACGCGCACGGGATCGACCGACCGCTCGGCGGTGGCGAACGCCGTGGTCACCCGCGTCGCATCGAAGAGCGGCTCGCGCTCCGCCGGCGACAGCTCGCGTACCAGCGATGCGCCGTCGCCGTCGGTTTCGAGATAGCCGCGCCGCGAGCCGTTCCTTGCTTCGCGGTAGAGCCCGGCGACGGCCTGATAGTAGGCGCGCAGCCCCTCTGCCGGCACCATCGAATCGGCGGTCACCGCGTAGTGGCAAGGGCCGGTGACGCCGGCGAGCTCGGGCGAGTAGGGGATCCAGCGGCGCAGCGAGCTGGCGAAGTGGAGGGCGCCGGCGAGCATCCGGCGGGCGGTGGCGAGCGTCGGGTCCAGGGCGTAGATGAACCCGAGGTGGATCTTCCCCTCGTTGACGACGGCGGCGCCGGTGAGGGGCGCCTCGGCGCGGTCGTAGAGATCGACGGCGCACCCGCGAGCGGCGAGCTCGAGGGCCACACAGGTTCCCTGCATTCCGGCGCCGAGCACCGCCACCCGCTGTCGATTGGCCACGGTGGGCGAAGCCTATCCGATCGGCGGGCTGCCGCCTGCGTCGGCGCCTTCGGCATAGTCCCCGGCCAGGCGCCGGTCGCATGCATCGACGAGAGTGCGGACCGTCCAGTCGGTGGGCTCGATCGCTGCGGCGGCAAAGGCGAGGCGGAGCGCCTCCTGCGGCTCGCCGCGATCGAGCTGCAGCCAGGCAAGGTGGACGTACGCTTCCCAGTGCTCAGTGGCGGCGCTGGTGGCGGCGAGCGCCAGGCGCTCGCTCTCTGGCGCATCGCCAGCGACGCGGTGATGTCGAGCGAGGGCGAGCAGGGTCATGGCGGTGATCTCGCGCGCACCGGGGACGACCGACTCGCCAGCGGCGGCGAGGAGCCGCCCGGCGCGATCCACCTGCTCGGGCCGCAAGCCGAAGGGTCCGTCCCCGAAGTACATGCCGAAGTGCATCCAGCGGCGCAGCATCGCCGCTTCGGCGGCCAGCTCGATGGCTTGCGCATGGGCACGATCGAGGGAGGCGAACGGGATGCCGGCGAGCATCTGCTGGCGATGGTGCTCGAGGGCCAGCTCGAGGTCCGCCTTCGGCAGGCGTGTCGTCCAGCCGGCGGAGACGCTCGGGGTGTCGAGGCAGCGGACGCGCTTGAAGTAGAGCGGCTCGGGGAGGCGCAGGGCAACCCCCTCGCGCAGCAGACCGAGGCCCCACTCGCACTCGATGGCGAAGCCACCGAAGTCGTTGCTGGGAAAGGGCGGCATCGCGGCGCCGGCGCGCGTCAGCCCGCGCCAGGCGTGCGCTTCGGCGCCTTGCAGGAAGTAGGCGAGCAGACGAGGGCCGAGCCCGGCATCGGGCAGCCGCGATCGCTCACTTCCCTGCGCCCGCCCGAACAGGTACATGTCCGCGTAGGCCGTCATCGCGTCGGGTCGGGGGCGCAGCCGCGCCATCAGCGCCTCCAGGTAACGCGGGTGCCAGACGTCGTCGTGCGGCAGGATGGCGAAGAAGGGCGTCGCGACGCGCGCCAGCAGGCTCGCCACGTTGCGGTCCCAGCCCAGGGTCCCGGCGTTGCGCCGCACCCGGAAGCGCGGGTCGCCGGCGAACGGCGCGCAGGCGCGCTCGGTCTCATCTCCTTCCTCCGCCTCCACGCCGACCTCGACGACGAAGCGCGGGAACGACTGTCGCTGGACCGCCACCAGCGTGTGGTGAAGGAACTCCGCGGCCCGGTACGCCGGGACGCACACGGTGACCTCGGCCACCGCTTCGCCCTCGCGCGCCTCGCGCACCGGCGCCGGCGCCGTCAAAGCAGCTCTTCGATGGCCGCTCGCTCCTCGCGCAACTCCCGCTCGGTGGCTTGCATCTTCTGGCGCGCGAAGTCGTCGCGGCTGAGCCCCGGGACGATCTCCCAGCCGCCGCCGCTGCAGGTGCAGGGGTAGGAGTAGACGACGCCGGTGGCGACGTCGTAGCTGCCGTCGGCGGGGACCGCCATGCTCACCCAGTCGCCCTGGGGAGTGCCCTTCGTCCAATCGCGCATGTGATCGATGGCGGCGGAGGCCGCCGAGGCGGCGGAGGAGGCGCCGCGCGCCTTGATGATCGCCGCTCCCCGTTGCTGCACGGTAGGGATGAAGGTGTCGCGGTACCAGCTCTGGTCGAGCAGCTCGGCGGCCGGCTTACCGTCGATGGTGCAGTGGGCGATGTCGGGGAACTGGGTCGCCGAGTGGTTGCCCCAGATGGTGACCCGGCGGATGGCGGTCACGTGTTTGGCGGTCTTCTCGGCGAGCTGCGAGAGGGCGCGGTTGTGGTCGAGGCGCGTCATGGCGGTGAACTGCCGCTGGTCGAGGTCGGGTGCGCTGCTCATGGCGATCAGGCAGTTGGTGTTGGCGGGGTTGCCCACCACCAGCACCTTGACGGCGCGCGCCGCGTGGTCGTTGATCGCCTTGCCCTGAGGGCCGAAGATGGCGCCGTTGGCCGAGAGCAGGTCCTTGCGCTCCATGCCGGGGCCGCGCGGGAGGGCACCCACCAGCAGGCAGTAGTCGGTGTCGCGGAACCCCTCCGTGAGGTCGGCGGTGGCGATGACGCCGGCGAGGGTGGGGAAGGCGCAGTCGTTGAGCTCCATCACCACGCCCTGCAGGGCGGGCAGCGCCGGCGGGATCTCGATCAGCTGCAGGATGACCGGCTGGTCGGGCCCCAGCATGTCGCCGGCGGCGATGCGGAAGGTGAGGGCGTAGCCGATGTTGCCGGCGGCGCCGGTGACGGCCACGCGGACGGGACGGTTCATGGTCGGTCCTCCTCGCTGCGGCGTACGCTCGTCGATGGATGCCCACCCGGGCGCACAGGTCGGCGCGCAGTGTACCGTGATATAACGCCGGCCGGCGCCGTTGCGACGCGCCTCCCGCTCGCTCTCGCCAGCCCCGGAAGGAGGTCCCCTTGAGCAGCAGCGCGTTCGACTGGGCGCCGCCCACCGCTGGCCAGCCGGTCACCTGGGACGGCCAGAACGTGCGCGTCCCCGACCGGCCCATCGTCTGCTTCATCGAAGGGGACGGCATCGGCCCCGACATCTGGCGCGCCACCCGGCGGGTGCTCGACGCGGCGGTGGCGAAGACCGGCGGCGGCAAGCGCGGCATCGTCTGGTACGAGATCCTCGCCGGCGAGAAGGCACGCGACCTCACTGGCGAGTGGCTCCCCGACGAGAGCCTGGAGGCGATGCGGCGCTTCCGCGTCGGCATCAAGGGACCGTTGACCACGCCGGTGGGCGGTGGCTTCCGCAGCCTCAACGTGGCGCTGCGGCAGATCCTCGACCTCTACGCCTGCGTGCGGCCGGTGCGCTACTACCCGGGCGTCCCCAGCCCGGTCAAGGAGCCGCGCCGCGTCGACATGATCATCTACCGCGAGAACACCGAAGACGTCTACGCCGGCATCGAGTGGAAGAGCGGCTCGCCGGAGGCGCAGCGGCTGATCCGCTTCCTGCGCGAGGAGCTGGGCAAGGCGATCCGCGAGGACAGCGGCATCGGCATCAAGCCGGTCTCCTCCTTCGGCAGCAAGCGGCTGGTGCGCAAGGCGATCGAGCACGCGCTGGCCGACGGTCGACGCAGCGTCACCCTCATGCACAAGGGCAACATCATGAAGTTCACCGAGGGGGCGTTTCGCGACTGGGGCTACGAGTTGGCGCGCGAGGAGTACGGCGATCGCACGATCAGCGAGCAGGACATGTGGGACCACCATGGCGGCAAGGCACCGGCCGGCCGGGTGGAGATCAAGGACCGCATCGCCGATTCGATGTTCCAGCAGGTGCTGCTGCGCCCCGACGAATACGACGTCATCGCCACCACCAATCTCAACGGCGACTATCTCTCCGACGCGCTGGCGGCGCAGGTCGGCGGCCTCGGCATGGCGCCGGGCAGCAACGAAGGGGACGGCGTCGCCATGTTCGAAGCCACCCATGGCACCGCTCCCAAATACGCCAACCAGGACAAGGTCAACCCCGGCTCGCTCATCCTCTCTGGCGTGATGATGCTCAAGTGGATGGGATGGCGGCAGGCCGCGGAGGCGGTGGAGCAGGCGCTGGCGAGGACCATCGACCAGAAGAAGGTCACCTACGACCTGGCGCGGCAGATGGAGGGGGCGACGCTGCTCAAGGCCTCCCAGTTCGCCGAGGCCATCGTGGAGAACCTGACCGGGGCAGCCTAAAGGCCGCCCCGGTCATCGCGAGGAGCGAAGCGACGTGGCGATCTCGTCGGCAGCCCAAGCTCCCCCGGTCATCGCGAGGACGAGGCGACGTGGCGATCTCGTGGGCAGCCCAAGCTCCCCCGGTCATCGCGAGGAGCGAAGCGACGTGGCGATCTCGTGCGTCGAGATCGCCACGGGCCTTCGGCCCTCGCGATGACGTGGCTTACGTGAGAGCGGAGCCACGAACTTTCGCCGTCATCGTCCGTAGAGCTTAGCGAGGCCGACCTTTCCGCAAGCCATGCGAGCGCGCGAGCTACTTTCCTGGGTGGTGCTGGCGGTGATCGCCGGGCTGGCGATCGGTGCGTTGCTGCCGCGTGCCTTCCC
>DASYUP010000655.1:0-7113 GCA_036001185.1 Thermoanaerobaculia bacterium | reverse complement strand
GGGGGCCGCGGGGCCGGCGGCGGCGGCAGAGACGGCGCGTCGGCTGGCGCCGAGACCGCGGCAGGCGCGGGCAGCAGTCGGAAGATCTCGCCCGCGGGAGTCGGGCGCACGCGCGGCCGCGCCACGGCGGCGAAGGGCTCACCGGCGCGGCCGCCGGAGAGCCGGCGGTCGCCGTCGCCGGGCCGCAGCGGCAGGACCACCGAGCGTGGCCGGCCGGGTGGGAGATGGAAGACCTCGCCGGCGGCAGGCTCCGCCGCGGCAGGCTCCCCGGCGGCAGGCTCCGCGGTCTCCGCTGGCACTGCTGTCGCCTCCGCGGCAGCGAGGGACGGGGCCGCCGCCGTAGCGGCTGCCGACCGGGCCGCTGGGGCCGGCGGCGGCTCGGCGGCCTGCGGCGGGAGTGGTTCGGGCTCGGGTCCTGCGGGCGGCGGTATTGCGGGCGCGGGGATTGGCGGCGCAGCGGGCACGGCGGCTTCCGGCGGCGTCGGTCGGGGCCGGCCGGTTCCCGGCATGGTGGCTTCCAGCTCGGGCTGCTCCGGCCAGGCCCCTGGCCTGGGGGCGCGGAGCTCTTTGAGCCGTTCGGTGAGCGAGGTGAGCTCGCTGGGCGGCACACCGATGAGCCGGCAGCGGTCAATGGCCGCCTGGGCGCTGTCCTCGTCGCCGAGCTGCAGCCAGGTCTCGGCGAGCAGCCGGGTGGCCACCGCCTGCGTCGGATCCTGCTTGAGCACGCGCTCGAGCACCGGCAGCGCGACGCTGGCCTGGCCGGCCTCGAGCAGGCAGCGACCAAGCGCCACCTGGGCGGCCAGGTACCCAGGGTGAAACCCCAGGCCGGCCTGCAGCACCTCGAGGGCCTCGGTGCGGAGCCCGCGGCGCCGGTACTCCTCGGCGAGCTGCAGAAAGATGCGCGAGCTGCGGTCCCGCTCCCACCGCTCCCTCAGGTAGGTAAGGTGGTAGTCGGAGGGAGTCGGGTCCACCATCGGCTGGGTTTGTGCCCCGGGGTCCGCCGGCGCGGCCGCATTATAACAGCAGGCGGCGCCGTGGCTTGCGTAGCCCGAGGTGGCTTCCCAGAGGGGGGTCGCCCGGCGTCAGCTGCCGTGCAGCAGGACCTGGGCGGTCGCCGTCGCGGTGCCACCGCCACCGGTCGCCGTGGCGGTGACGGCGATCATGCCGTCCGTCTGCGTCGAGGCGTCGCCCGGGCGCACCGTCAGGTCGTCGGTCGCCTCGCCACGGGAATTGGTGAGGATGATCGCCCCCAGCGAGGCGAGCTTGCCGGCCTCGGTGCCGAAGGTCACCCCCACCCCCGGCACCGGCTGTCCCTGGTCGTCGCGCACCACCGCCAGCAGCGAGACGATGCGGGTGGCGGAGGTGTCGATGCTGGTGGGAGTGGGCTGGAGCGTCACCTTGTCCACCTTGGCGCCCACCTTGACGTCGACCGTGGCAGCGGTCGCCACTCCCGAGCGGGCGGTCACCTTGGCGGTGCCGGAGCGCCCGTCTCCCCGCAGGATGGCGGTGGCGAAGCCGCGATCGTCGGTGGTGACGATCGCCGGCACGGTGCCGAGGTTGGTGTCGAGGCGGATCTCCGTCCCCGGGTTGACCGGCGTGCCGTTGGAGCGCAAAGCCGTGACGGTGATCGTCGAGGTACCTTCGACGGCGATCTGGGCAGGGTTGGCGGTGACCAGCAGGGTGGCGCCGGCCGGGGTCACCGGCGTGCCCTTGTCGCAGGCACCGACCACGAGCCCAGTCAACGAGATAGCGATGGCGAGAAGGAGGGCGCGCATGTCTCGCCAGTATACGGAAGGGGGCGGCCGCCCGTCCAGGCGACCGCCCCTTGGAAAATGAAACGAGAGTGCGACCTTCTACGTCGATTCGTCGTTGTCGGCCGGACTGCTGCACTGCGGATCGGCGGCGTCGATCAGAGTGTCGCCGTCGTTGTCGAAGGTGTCAGTGCACTGCGTCGCCGTCGGCGTCGGCGGCGGGTCGTCCAGGCACGTGGTGCTGGACGGCGTCAGCAGGAAGGCGTTGGTCAACGTGCTCTCGCAGCTGGTGACTAGGTCGCGCACGGTGATGTCGATCGACGTCGGGATGTTCTGGTGACCACCGGGGTTACCGTCACCATTGGCGTCGCACGCCCCCTGGCTGAAGGTGAAGCCCGATGGCGCGTTGGGCACCGTGGCGTTGATGGTGGTCGGCGTCGAGCTGCTCACCGGCGCGCTGCTACCGGTCGCGCCACCGAACAGCACCCGCAGGCTGCTCAGCGGCGGGAAGCCGCTACCCGTGATGATCACCGGTGTTCCCGCCGGCCCGAAGGTCGGGCTCACGCCGAGGACGATGGGCCGCGGAGGCCCGGTGAAGAAGACGCCGCCGCCGGTGGCGGTGGCGCCGCCCTCGATGTTGGTCACCGTCACCGGGCCGCCGCTGGAGCCGCCGCAGGGCGGGATCAACCCGCCGGTGAGGGCGGTGGTGCGGATGACGATCTCGGTGCCGCTCACCGAGATCACCTGCTGGGCGACCTGGGTGCCGCCGACGGCGATCGACACTGCCACCGGCTCGTCGAAGCCGGAGCCGAAGATGGTGACCAGGGTGGGCACGTCGAAGGGAACCGTTCCGGGCCCCACCGAGGTGATACGCATGGAGGCGCCATAGGCGAAGGACTGTCCGGCGTCGGTGGCGAAGCCGCTGTTGAGGTTGATCACCCGGATGGTGGCGATGACCGGGTTGACCAACGCGCCGGAGGCCAGGTAGGCGCGGATGTCGGGAGTCAGCACCACCAGCCGGTTGGCGGTGGCGTCGACGACCGGCGCCTCGAGGTCGAGACCGGTCAGCGTGGCGAAGCGGAAGAGCACCTGCACCGGCTGTTGGAAGCCGCTGCCGTTGATGACGATCTGCGTGTGCCCCTCCTGCGGGCCGGTGGTGGGCGTCACCGAGAAGACCTGCGGCTGCACGACCGTGCCGCCGTTGGAATAGACGAAGCCGTTGACCAGAGAATCGCTGGCTGGGTGAGTGCTGCCGATGGCGTTGCTGACGCTGACCGTCACCGGCAGGGTGGCGCCGACGGCCACCGGAGTGGGCGATCGCGGCACCACCACCACTGCGTGGTCGGGGGCGACCGACAGCACCTGTGCGCTGCTGCCGCCGAAGCTGACGCTGATGGGCGCTTCGAAGCCCTGGCCGAAGATGCTGGCGTGGATGCCGCCGCCGGGATCGCCGACGTTGGGGGTGACGTGATCGAGATGGAACACCGTCGGGGGCGCCGCGCCGCCGACCACGATCTGCGTGCTACCCGAGCTCTGCTCCAGCGAGGCGGTGATCAGCACGGTACCGGCGCCGGTGGGCGTGAAGATCAGCGAGGTCTGGCCGCTGGAAAGCTGGCAGATCACCGAGGAGCCACTGCCGGCGCCGCCGGTCGCGGCCGTGCAGGCGGCGCTGGTCAGCGACCCGCTGCTGGTGCTGACGACGATCGTCGTGCCGTTGGGCGGCGGGTTGCCGCTCGAGTTGCGCACGGTGACGGTGATCGTGCTGGTCGGCGCGGGATCGGTGGGGACCGCCGGCAACGACAGCGAGCTGGGGCTGGCGTTGACGTTGATGTTCCAGGCGGTGGTGCCGCTGCCGCCGCTGCTGCCGGGCCCGTTGCCCGGAGTCGGCGCCGTCGGCGACGACTTCGACGTACAGGCCGCGAGCACGCCGGCGAGCAGCGCCAGCGAGGCCACCGCCGTGGAGGTCTTGGTCTGCCAGTTCTTCGTGTGCTTCATCGCCTTGCTCTCGTTTTGCTACTGAGTGAAGTCGATCGACAGACCGACGGGGTCGGTGCTCACCGCGTCGCCGCTCAGGGTCTTGCCGAAGAACCGGATGCTCAGCC
Organism: Thermoanaerobaculia bacterium; assembly: GCA_036001185.1. GTDB lineage: Bacteria > Acidobacteriota > Thermoanaerobaculia > Multivoradales > JAIOJS01 > DASYQD01. Next base: position 3,260 of record DASYUP010000655.1, on the reverse strand, counting down.
CGAGGGTGATCGTCGTCGAGCCGGTTTCCTTGTCTCTACCACCGTTGATGAAGAGCAGGTCGGAGAGAGGCGGATTGAAGAGCTGCTGGGAGGCGAGCAGCGGCAGGTTGTTGAGCGTCGTGGTGGAGCCGTGGGCGACGAGGCCGAGCATGCTGCTCACCAGCGGCGGCGGCACGCGCTTGCCGGCGTCGAGCCGGGTGTAGGTGACCTCGTAGGTAGTGAGGCGCACGTCCATGAGGTCGCTTTGCTCGGAGTTGGGATTCTCCAACACGCTACGGATGGTGATGCTGCCGGCCTGCACCTGGTTGCCGGTGGTGTTCATCGACACCGAGGTCGGCAGCCCATTGAAGGTGGAGACCACCAGCAGCACGCCCCCGGTGTCCCGCCGATCGGTTCGTGACTCGCACGACAGCAGCCCGATCGCCACCAGGGCGACCAGGCCCGACCGCGCCAGCTTCTTCATGGGGATTCCTTTCTCGACTTTCATAGCTTGATCACCCGCGGGGTGATGAAGATCAACAGCTCCTCGTTCTCGTTGTTGTGGCGCTTGTTGCGGAAGAGGTGGCCGAGGATGGGGATGCCGGCGAGCCCGGGCACGCGATCCTCGCCCTGGTCGCTGGTGACCCGGTAGATGCCGCCGATGACGGTGGTGCCGCCGTCGCGGACGATCACCCGCGTGCGCGCCTCCTTGGTGGAGATCGGCGCGTTGGTGGCGCCCACCACCAGGAAGGCCTGCAGCGGCTCACGCTTCTGCACCTCGATGTCCATCATCACCGTGCCATCGGCGGTGATGTGCGGGGTGACGTTGAGCCGCAGGGTGGCATTGACGTATTGCACGGTGACGGTGTTGTTGGCCACCGTCTGGATGGGGATCTCGAGGCCGCTCTGGATGCTCGCCAGCTGGTTGTTGACCGTCGCCACCTTGGGGGCGGAGAGGATGTTGATCAGCCCCTCGGATTCGGCCGCCTGCAGCTGGGCGTCGAGGTTGAAGGTGTTGAGGACGTTGCCGAGGCGCAGGTTGAGCAGCGCGTTCTGCCCGCCGCTGAGCAGGTTCACCGAACCGCTGCCGGTGGCGTTGTTGGGGAAGACCAGCCCGGTGGTGTTGCCGTGCGCCTGGTCGGCGACGCCGGTGAAGCCCCAGTGGATGCCTAGCGTGCGGTTGAACCGCTTGGTGGTCTCGACGATGCGCGCCTCGATCATCACCTGCGGCTCGGGGACGTCGACCTGGTCGATGACGTCGAGCACGGTGTTCATGAACTCGGGCAGCTCTTTGATGATCAGCGTGTTGGTGCGCGCATCGACCACCACCGAGCCGCGCGCGGAGAGGATGCTGGCGGCACCGCTGCGCAGCAGGCCGGCGATCTCGGCGGCGTTGGCGTAGCTGATGCGCTTGAGCACCGTGCGCAGCGGCACGGCGAGGGCGGCGGCGTTGCGGCGCTCGGCCTCCTGCCGCGCCTCCTCGTTGAGCATGCCGATGGGGGCGATGCGCATGATGTTGCCGTCGAGCTCGTAGCCGAGCCCGTTGGTCTTGAGGATGATCTCCAATGCCTGGTCCCAGGGCACCTGATCGAGCTCGACGGTGACCGGGCCGCTGATCCCCGGCTGGATGACCATGTTGAGACCGCTGATCTTGGCGAAGGTGCGCAGCACCTCCTTGATGTCGGCGTCGCGGAGGCTGAAGCTGATCGGCTCGCCGACGTACTTCTTGCCGCCCTGACTGACGTCGCGCGGCTGGAACTGCGCCGGGGCCGCCTGCTTCTGGTCGGTGTAGGTGGGCGTCACGTCCTGGACCTCGACCGCCTCGAGGGAGCCGACGTCGCTGGGCTCGGCGCCGCTCGGGGAGGCCGGCGCGGTGGCCACCTTGGTGCCGGTGATCTCGATGCGGGTGGGGGCGCCGGCACTGGTGGCCGGAGCGGGCGCCGGCGGCGCCTGCGCCTGCTGGACGGGCGCCGGTGCGGCGGTCTCGGCCGCCGCGCTCGGTGCCGCCGTCGGCTGCGGCCAGGTGGCCGGCGGCGCGCTCGCCGCCATGCCCTGGTCGAAGGTGACCACCAGGCCCTGGCCACTGGAGGTGAGGTGGGGGACCACGTCGGCGGCGAGGTCGAGGACGACGCGCGAGATCGGCGAGGGCTGGGCCTTGAACTGGGCGATGCGCACCCGCTGCAGCGGCGCGCCGCTGCCGACCACGGTGGCGCGCGGCGCCGCGTTGGTCACTCCCTGGAGGTCGATGACGAAGCGCGGCGGGTCGGCGAGCTGGAAGGTCGAATAGGCAAAGTCGCCGTCGCCCTGGATGCGTACCACCGGGCCCTGGGCGCCGGTCTCGATCACCACGTCGCGCAGGCGGGTGGCGACGACGCCGGCCGGCGGCGGCGCCACGTAGGGCGCGTCCGGAGTGCCGGTGGCTGCCGGGGCAGCCGCCGCGCGCTGCACGGGGGGCGCCGTCTCGACCGGTGCGGTGGGGGGCGGCGCGCTCGCCGCCGGCGCCGGCGGCACCGGCTCGGGAGCGCTCGCCATGGCCTGCTCGCTGCCGGCCGGCACCAGTGTCAGTTGCAGGGTGTTGCCGCTGGCGGCCAGCTCGTGCTCGGTCTCCCCGTGGGTGACGATCACCAGGCGGGTCAGCGGGCGGTCGCCGCTGTCGACCTGGCGCACCGTCACCGACTGGACGATTCCCCCTTCCGCCCCGAGGTCGCCGACGCCGGGCGCGGCGGTGCTGTTGGGCAGCTCGAGCACCAGGCGCCCTTCGCTGTCACGGTACTGCGTCCACACCAGTGGCGCAGTCGCCTGCAGCTCCAGTCGCACGCCCGGCGCCGCCTCGCGCATTTGCAGCGAGGTGATCCGGGCCGGCGAGGCCTGGGACTCCGAGCTCGTCGACGCCGCCGGCGCCGCAGCTCCTTGGGCCGGCCCGGTCTTGGCCCCGGAGGCACAGCCGAGGAGCAGGGCCGCGGCGAGCAGACCGAGCGAGGCTCGGTAGGCCCAGCCGAAGGGTTGCCTCCTAGAACGAACTTTCCCCATGACGCTCGCCTCCCTCCGGGCTCAAGGCTCCGGGTTGAGCTTCTTGACCACCTCGCGGAACGGCTTGATCACGCTTGGATCGTTGACCACCTGCTTGAAGGTGACCTCGTTGTTGCCGATCGAAACGACCGCGCCGTCGTAGAGCTGGTCCCCCTCCTGGATGAGATAACTCTTGTCTTTGTCGGAAGTCTGCACCTGCGCGAAGGTGCGGCCGTTGAGCGCGAAGATGCCTTGGATCTCGATCTCGTCGA
>DASYUP010000654.1:0-4449 GCA_036001185.1 Thermoanaerobaculia bacterium | reverse complement strand
GAACCAGAGCGGCGAGCCGAAGTAGGCGAAGAAACCCGCCGCGGCACCCAGCCGCGCGTTGCCGAGGAAGCGGCCGAGCAGCCGCACTCCGGCGGCGAGGGCGCCGAAGGTGAGCAGCAGCCCGGCGACGCCCAGCAGCAGATCGGGGGCGGCGCCCGGCGCCAGTGCCTGCTGCACGGCGAGCAGCGGCGCCGCCAGCAGTGGCACTCCGAGGGGGTGCGCGAAGACCTCTCGCTTCCCCACCCGCCGCAGGTGCGGCGTCAACCACCGGCCGGCGTTCGCCCTGCCGGCCGCCGGCGAGCCGCTGGCCACGGCCAGGTAGTCGTCGCGCAGGTCGAGGTCGTGATCGACCGCCATGGAGTGCGCCATCAGCGCGTAGTGGGGCTCGTCGCCGCCGACGAGCGCCGGGCGGGTGGCGAAAGGCAGGAGGTGCAGCAGCAGGGCGAGCACCCACCAGGAGCGCGGCACGGCGTGGGCGCCCAGCTCCGGGGGCGCCGCTGGCGCTCCCGGCCCTTCCGCGCGCGGCATCGCGGCAGCGTAACAGACGCCGGCGACCGCCCATCACCGCCGGCGGGCCGCTCGTCACGTCGCGAGCGCCAGGCGACCGCCGCACCCTAACCTTTCGGTGGCGCCTCCGTATGTTCCTTGGACGCCACCACGGAGGGAACGATGGCTCCAGTCATGCTCCGCCGCGCGCTCGCCGGCCTGGCCGTCGCGCTTGCCTTGCTCGCCGCCACACCGGCCGCCGCAGAGGGACCGGGTGCGCCGCAGCTACCCGAGACCGAGCCTCTGCACATCAACCGCATCCACCAGCCGATCAAGGTCGACGGCGACCTCTCCGATGCGGGCTGGAAGGAAGCGGCGCAGGTCACCACCTGGTACGAGACCAACCCCGGCGACAATCTCGAGCCGAAGGTCAAGAACGTCGCCTGGCTCGCCTACGACGACCAGTTCTTCTACGCCGCCTTCGACTTCCAGGACCCCGACACCAAGGGGATCAAGGCACCGCTGGGCGACCACGATTTCGTCCCTGGCTACACCGACTATGGCGGCGTCATCGTCGACCCCAAGAACGACGGCAAGACGGCGCAGATGTTCCTCGCCAACGCACGGGGCATCCAGTACGACGCCATCACCAGCGATGCCTCGGGCGAGGACAACTCCCCCGACTTCTTCTGGGACAGCGCCGGCAGCATCACCGCCGCCGGCTGGACGCTGGAGATGCGCATCCCCTTCGCCTCGCTGCGCTACCAGCAGAGCGACCCGTCGCAGTGGCGGCTGCTGCTCTACCGCAACATGCCGCGGCAGTTCCGCTACCAGTTCTTCAGCTCCAAGCTGCCGCGCGACAGCAACTGCTTCATCTGCAACTCGGCGCCGCTCGTCGGTCTCGCCGGCCTGCCGTCCGGCAGCCACTACGTCATCGCCCCCTTCGCCACCGGCAACCAGACGGCGCTGCCGCGCGACGGCCTCGGCTCCTCCCTCGACAAGGGCAGCGCCGAGGGGGATGCCGGCCTCGATGCCAAGTGGGTGCCCAACCCCAACCTGGTCTTCGACGCTACCGTCAACCCGGACTTCTCGCAGATCGAGTCCGACGTGGCCCAGATCTCCGCCAACGAGCGCTTCGCCCTGTTTTTCCCCGAGCGCCGTCCCTTCTTTCTCGAGGGGATCGACCTCTTCTCGACACCGCTGCAGGCGGTCTACACGCGCAGCTTCAACCAGCCCAAGTGGGGGGCGCGCACGACCGGCCAGCTCGGCCGCAGCACCTACACGCTGCTGCTGGGTGAGGACGACGGCGGCGGCCTGGTGATCATCCCCGGCGTCAACAGCTCCGACTTCGCGTCGCAGGAGCTCCGCTCGCGGGTGGCGATCGGCCGCTGGCGCACCGACTTCGGCAAGCCGGGGACCTTCGCCAGCTTCCTGGTGAGCGACCGCGAGGTCGAGGGCGGGGGCTACAACCGCGTGTTCGGCCCGGACCTGCGCTGGCATCCCACCGACCAGGACAACGTGTCGGTGCAACTGCTGATGAGCCGCAGCCAGACCCCCAATCGCCCCGAGCTGGCGAGCGAGTGGGACGGCCGCTCGCTGGCGGGCTGGGCCGGTCTCCTCTCCTGGGGCCGGCAGACCAACACCTGGGACAACTTCGTGCAACTGCAGAAGCTCGACCGCGAGTTCCGCGCCGACAACGGCTTCATCCCGCAGGTGGGGATCGCCGAGGCCTACGAGGAGCTCGGCTACACCTGGCATCCCAAGGACAAGCCGATCAGCCGCCTGCGCCTGTCGGCGGCCGGCTGGCGCGACAACGACTCCGCCGGCAAGCAGCTCAACTGGGCCTTCAGCCCGGCGGCCGGCTTCGACGCCATCCTCAACTCCTTCGTCCGTCTCGAGGGGCGGGTGGGCGAGACGCGCGCCATCGTCAACAGCTTTCGCTACAAGCAGATCCATCCCACGATCGAGCTGCACCCAGGGCACGTGCTGTCATCGGTGTCGCTGAACGGCAACTTCGGCGACCAGATCGACTTCGACAACGACCGGCTGGGTCACGGCTCGACGATCACCCTGAGCAGCGACGTGCGCCCCACGGATCACCTGCTGCTCAACCTGCGGGGCAGCCGGCGGGTGCTGAACGTCACCGCCGCCGACGGCCGCCACGGCCGCCTGTTCGACGCCCGGGTGGCGCGGCTGCGCGCCAACTACACGTTCAACGCGCGGTCCTGGGTGCGAGTGGTCGAGGAGTGGGTCGACACCACCCGCGACCCGTCGCTCTATACCTTCCCCATCCGCCGCGAGAGCGGCGGCTTCGCCAGCTCGGCGGTGTTCGCCTACAAGCTCAACTGGCAGACCGTGCTGTTCGTCGGCTTCGCCGACAACCGCGCCCTCGACGCACGCGAGGAGATGCAGCCGGCGGAGCGGCAGGTGTTCCTCAAGGTGTCGTACGCCTTTCAGCGTTAGTGGTGGCGGAGCACGGACGGGGGCAAGCCCCGCCCCTACACCGGAGATCGGCGGCTAACGCTGGATCCGCCGCGCCGGCGGGGCGCTCTCCGCCGCCGCCGGCCGCGTCCCGAAACGGCGGCCGAAGAAGTCCCCCTCGTTCCACTGCGGCGGCGCGTCGGCGTCGGCGATCTCGCGGCCGAGCAAGGCGTTGGCCTGGAGGAAGCGCAGGGCCGACGGCCAGTCGACCGGCAGACCCTGCTGGTCGCTGGGCTGGTGGTAGTGGGTCTCCAGGAAGTTGCGGAAGGCCGCCTCGCCGTTGACCTTGGGATCGAGGGAACGGAAGCCGGGCATCAGGTAGACCGCGGGGATGCCGCGCTCGACGAAAGCGTACTGGTCGCTGCGCACGAAGACCAGCTCCTCGGGCATCGGATCGGGCGACAGCGTAAAACCGGCGGCGCGCGCCGCCCGCGTGGCCGGCTCCTGGAGGCTCGAGTGCTCGCTGCCGTAGGCCACCAGGTCCCCTACCGGGTAGAGGAAAAGCGGCATGTCGAGGTTGACGTCGGCGACCAGCGGGCCGAGACCGGCCGGCGGGTGGAAGGCGAGCTCCTCGGAGCCGAGCAGACCGCCCTCCTCGCCGGTGACCGCGAGGAAGAGCAGCGAGCGGCGCGGCCGCTGGCGCGCGGTGGCCAGCGTGCGAGCGGTCTCCAGCATCAGCGCGCAGCCCATGGCGTTGTCGTAGTAGCCGTTGTAGATGGCGTCGCCGTCCACCGCGGCGCCCTCGCCGAGGTGGTCGAGGTGGGCGGAGAAGACGACCACCTGCCGGCGCAGCGCCGGGTCGGCGCCGGGCAGCAGTGCTGCCACGTTGGAGCTCTCCAGGCGGCGGATGGTCGAGTGATAGGCGAGGTGCAGGGCGGCGCCCAGGGCGAATCCCTTGCCGGGCTCCTTGGCGGCGGCCTCGAGGGCGTCGGGGGTCCGTCCGGCCGCGGCGAGCAGCGCCGTCAGGCCGAAGGGGCTCAAGGCGGCGCTCACCAGCAGCGCCGCCTGCGCGCCGTGGGGCGTGCCGTCGGGCTCGAGCCAGCTGGTGCTCGGCCGCTTGCCGGCGTTGCGGCTTAACCGCTGCCAGCTCTCCGCGTCACCGCCGCGGCGGACGCTGAGGTAGCCGACCGCGCCGTGGGCCGCCGCGGCAGCGCGCTTGGTGTCGGTCTCGCCGTAGTAGGCGCGCTCGTCGTGCGGCAGCCGGTCGGGGGCACCGCGCATCGCCAGCACCAGCTTGCCGCGCACGTCGAGGCCGGCGTAGTCGTCCCAGCCCAGCTCGGGGGCCGCCACGCCGTAGCCGACGAAGACCACCGGCGCCTCCACCTCGCTCTGCTCGCGCAGGGGGTTGCCGCCGGCGACGAAGCCCTCCGCCCAGGCGAGCGTCTCCCGCTTGCCACCGGCGACGATCTGGCAGGTGGCGCTCTGCGAGTCGATGTTGGCGGCGATCAGCGGCACCGGCAGCAGGTAGGAGCCGCCGGGCAC
>DASYUP010000653.1:0-2022 GCA_036001185.1 Thermoanaerobaculia bacterium | reverse complement strand
CAAGGGCGTCGCCATGCCGGCGCCCCGGCAGTCGGCGGCACCCGCATGACCCACCAAGAGAAACGCCCCGGCCGGCCGGGGCGTTCTCCGCACGGGCGAGCGGGGGACCCGCGCTATTTGGGGTAGAGGCGGAGGCGGAAGTTGGCGTAGACCCAGCCGATCGTCGGCACCTCGGGCAGGCCACGGGTGTTGTAGTTGCCGAACTCGGCGACCAGGGCGAGGCCGCGCTGGTTGCCGCTGCCGTAGGGGCTGACGAGGAGGGTGCGGTCGGCCGGGAAGGTGTCGCGGCTGAGGTTCTTGACCTCGACGCCGTTGCGGAGGAAGCGCAGGTTGGCCATCGCCTGGCCGGCGTCGAAGGTGTAGGTGGCGTGGTAGAGGACGCCCTTGTCGATCTGGTAGCCGCCGCTGACGTTGGTGTTGCTGCCCGGCGCCATGGTGTAGTTCTGCATGAACTTGAGCTGGTTCCTGGTGCCGATGGTGTTGACGTTGCCGATGACGCCGCTGCGGTAGCGCTCGCCGAAGAAGTAGCCGAGGTTGTGGATGCCGGTCTTCTTCTTCGGCCACCAGGGACCGGCGACGACGTCCCAGTCGTAGACGGCGCGGCCGATGCGCAGGGTGTCGGGGGCCTTGATGCAGAGGACGCCCTTGGGGTCGGCGCTGGTGGCCTGATGGAAGACGCCGCCGAAGACGGCCACGTAGCTGCCGTCGGGCTGGCGATCGAGGTTCACCCAGTGGTCGCAGGGCCCGTTGGGGCCGCTGGCCTTGGCGACGATCACCTGCCAGTCGTCGCCGGTGGCGACGCCCAGAGGGAAGAACTGCTGGTCGCAGCGGACCTTCGCCGCGGCGGCCTCGCCGCGCACCGCCTGGCGCGCGAACGACAGCGGCGCCACGGTGAAGGTGAAGCGCTGGGTGGTGGCGCCGTCGCCGTCGAGCAGCGCTGCCTGACAGGTGGCGGTCTCCGAGCTCAGGTTGGCGGCACCGATCTGCAGGCCGGCGCGGGCGCCGGCGAGGTCGAGGCCGAGCTCGGTGCCGGCCTGGTAGCTGTCGTGGGGACCGATCACCGGCACCTCGCTCACCGCGTCCTCGGCGCCAGCGGCGACCCAGGCGGAGATGGCTGCCTCGTCGGCGTCGACGGCGATCAGGCCCACGGCGCCCGGGGTGGCAAGGCCGTCGAGCATGCGGGCGCCGCTGGCGACGGCGAAGGTGCGCGCCTCGCCCGCCCCCTCCGCATCGACGAAGCGGGCGGCGACCGGCCGCGGAGCCCCGGCGACGTTGGCTACCCAGACGCTGGTGGTGAGCGCGCGGCCGTCGGCGCCGGCGCCGAGGGCCGGCACGTAGAGGCGCGCGGCGGAGGCGGGGGCGATGCCGGCAGCGGCGAGTAGCAGGGCGCAGGCGAACATCCTTCTCATCGCGGTGCGGTCTCCAGGGTGGTGAGTCGTTGGCTCGTCTACCGGCAATTGCGGGCCACGGGCCCGCTGCCGACGGTGGCACGGCGTCGAGGCGGTCGTAGACTGCTGAACACCGCCATGGTAGGGGTCGATTCCCCCGCTGGCAAGAGACGTGGGTTACAGGCAAGTGCAATCGAGAGAAGCGCATAGCAGCGAAATGATTCACAGCCGGCGGTGCTGCCACCGCCTCAGGGCCGCTCTACCGGGCTCGACATGCGCCCGCGGCTGGGTCGCGCACGTCCGGCGGCGTCGCTGCTCGCCGCCGTGCCGGTCGTCTTCGTCGCTCACGCTCGTCTTCGAGATCGCCTTCGACGCCGTGCAGGCGAGCAGCCGCCACAAGTCAGGTCTCACCCTCAGGGCGCCGCGCGTCCTCCGCTGGCGCCGCGATCGCCTCCCGGCGGATGCTGCCACCCTGGCGGCGCTGCGGACGCTCGCCGCTCCGTGAAGGGCTCGGGCCCCGCAGGCGGCGACGAAGTGGCGGCCAGGAGCCCATTCAAGAAAGGCGATGTCCGGGTGGGGGCGCCCCCTGCCCCTTGAGGGGCAGGGGGTCGGGGGGATAGGGGTGGAATGAAAC
>DASYUP010000652.1:0-6413 GCA_036001185.1 Thermoanaerobaculia bacterium | reverse complement strand
GCACGCCCAGCACGACGGTGAGGACGGCGGTACGCTCGCGCATCCCGGACACTCTGGTGACGCGATCGGCTCGCGCGAGCAGGGACGGCATGGGAAAGGAGAGTCTAGGCCACGGCGCCGTGGCGAAGGAGGCCGAGGGCGCGACGCCTCCTCTCTAGGCGGTCGCCGCCGCCCGCGCCGCCGCCGGCACGGGTGTCGCCGGAATCGCCGGCGCGTCGTGCGGCGGCAGCACCGGCAGCTGCCGGTGCAGCCCCTCGAGCAGCCCTTCGAGCCAGAGGTGCTCGCCGTCGAGCACGCCCTTGCCCACCGCGTACTTGAAGCTGTCGTCGTTGCTCCACAGGTCGCGGAAGAGCCGCCGCACCTTGCGCCGCGCGTTGCGGCAGAAGAGGTCGGCGAGACGCTGCGCGCTCCTCGCCTCCTGCGCCCCGGCCCGCTCCATGGCGTGGGCCCGGGTGACCGACGCCGCCATGGCAAACAGCTCGTTGGCGATGTCGACGGCGCGGAAGAGGAAGGCCTGCTTGTTCTGCAGCCGCGCCTGGTGGACCATCATGCCGTGGAAGATCTCGCGTGACAGCTTGCGGGTGCTGCGCTCGACGAAACGCAGGTACCCGGCGAGGGCGCCGAACTCGCCGTAACGCGGCCAGCGCCCCCAGCCCAGCCAGCGGCTGGGATACCAGGTGGCGTAGAACGGGACGGTGCCGAGCAACGCCTGCAGCTTTTCGCCCGAGGACTTCTTGGGATCGATGAGAGCGCCAGCCACCTCGAGGTGCTTGTCCACCGCCTCGCGGGCCATGAACAGGTGCATGATCTCCGAGGAGCCCTCGAAGATCTTGTTGATGCGGTAGTCGCGCATCATGCGCTCGACGCCGATCGGCGCCTCGCCGCGGCCCTGCAGCGACAGCTCGGTCTCGTAGCCGCGGCCGCCGCGGATCTGCATGGTGTCGTCGACGATCTCCCAGGTGCGAGCGCTGTTCCACTCCTTGGCCGCCGCCGCTTCGAGACGGATGTCGAAGTTGCCCTGGTCAGCCATCCAGGTGGGGATGCGCACCAGCGACTCCATGGCGAAGGTGGTGGCCGCCATGTCGGCGAGCTTGTGGGTGATCGCCTCGTGGCGCCCCACGGGCTTCCCCCACTGCACGCGCTCGGCGCTCCAGCGGCGGCAGATCTGCAGGGCGATCTTGGCGCAGCCCACCGAGCCGTTGGGGATCGAGAGGCGGCCGTCGTTGAGGGTGGTGAGGGCGATCTTGAGGCCCCGCCCCTCGGCGCCGATGAGGTTCTCGCGCGGCACCCTGACGTCGGTGAAGCTGATGACCGCGTTGGCCAGCGCCTTGAGCCCCATGAAGCGGCTGCGGTATTCGACCTTCACGCCCTTCCACGCGGTCTCGACGACGAAGGCGCTGATCTTCTTGCTCTTGGGGTCGCGCGCCATCACCACCAGCAGCTTGGCGAGGGTACCGTTGGTGCACCAGAGCTTGCGCCCGTTGATGACGTATTCGCTGCCGTCGGCGGAGAGCTCGGCGGTGGTGGTCAGGCGCGCCGGGTCGGAGCCCACCTCCACCTCGGTGAGCGCGAAGGCCGAGATCTCCCCCTTGGCGCAGCGCGGCAAGTACTTCTTCTTCAGCTCCGGCGAGCCGAACAGCTTGAGCGGCTGCGGCACGCCGATCGACTGGTGGGCGGAGAGCAGGGCGGAGACGTTGCCATCCCAGCTGCCGACCAGCTCCATCACCTTCTGGTACTCGGCATTGGTGAAGCCGAGGCCGCCGTACTCCTGGGGGATCTTCATGCCGAAGGCGCCGAGCTTGCGCAGCGAATCGAGCAACACCTCGGGGTACTCGCCGGTGGCGTCGATCTGCACCGGGTCGCCGGAGTCGCGCAGCAGCTCCTTCAGGGAGTCGTAGAAGGCCTGGAACTCGGGGCGCGGGGGGTCGGGAAGGGGGAAGGGGTGGATGAGGTCGAGGCGGAACGTGCCGAGAAACATCTCGCGCATGAAGCTGGGGCGGGTCCACTCCTTCTCGCGGGAGGCCTCGGCGACCTCCATCGCCTCGCGCTCGCTCACTTGCACGGGCCGCGTCTCGCTCATGGCGCTCCCCTTCTGGTTCTGGCGCGTTTCTGGCGCCTGCCCTGGCTCTCTGTCGGCGCTCTCTGGCACTCGCTCGCCGGGCGAGAATAACACCCTTCGCCGCAGTGCGGCAATCCAGCTACCGGGCGCCGGCGCCCCTCGCCACGAGGTCCTGCTCCAGGCGTGCCGGGCCGGCTATGGCGGCGCCACGCCGACGGTGGGTCCAAGGGCGGCGACGGCGGCGTCGAGCCCGCCGGCGACCGCCGGTTCGTCCGGCCGCAGACGACGCGCCGCGGCGAAGGCGGCCTCGGCACGCTCGCGCTCGCCGTGGCCGGCGAGCAGCAACGCCTCGATCAGGCGGACCTCGAAGTCCTGCGGCCAGCGGCGCGCCGACTCCTCGGCGAGGGAGAGCGCCCGCTCGCGCTCCCCGGCGTGGGCGCGGGCGATGACGACCAGCTTGAATCCCCTGCTGGCGTCGGGCCGCACGAGGAGCGCCGCCCGGTAGTGACGTTCGGCGGCGTCGAGCTCGCCCCGGCGCAGCTCGAGATCGCCGAGGCCGATGGCGGCGGCGGGAGCGGTAGGGTCGAGGGCCACCGCGCGCGTCAAGGCCACCCGTGCCCTGGCCAGGTCGCCGTCGGCCTGCAGCAGCCTCCCCTTCTCGGCAAACACCAGCGGGCTGGTCGGCTCTGCCCGCTCCATGGCGGCGAGGAACGTACGCTCGCTGAGAAAGATCCGCTCGTAACGTACGGTGAGGGCGGCGTAGCCGAGGGCGAGCAGGGCCAGCGTGGCCACGGCCACCCGCCGCGGCAGCACCAAGGCGAGCAGCCAGGGCAGCGCCAGCGAGGGGAGAAAGAGGTAGCGGTCGCTGACCATCCACTGCGGGTCGAGCGCCCAGACGTTGAGCACCGGCAGCAGCCAGACGGCGAACCAGGCGATCGGCAGCGCCAGGGACCGGCGCCACCGCATTCCCCACACGGCCAGCGCTCCGAGGGCGACGAGCAGCCCGATGGAGAGTAGCACTCGCGGCGCCATGGCGGCGTACACCGGCCGCTCGGGGCGGAAGATCGAGAAGCCGAAGGGCAGCAGGAGCAGTTGCAGGTAGGTCGCCGCCGCCACTGGCACCGCGGTGAGGGCCGCCAACCCGCGCGGGGCGTTCACCAGGCGACTGGCCAGCGCCCCCAGCACCGCCACCCGCACCGCCAGATAGACGAGGGTGACCGCCGCCATGCTCACCGTCGCGGCCCGCAGACGCGCCACCGGCGCTGGTGCCGCCGCAGGCTCCTCCGCAGCGGCGCCCCGCTGCCGGCTGAGCAGCCACCAGCAGGCCACGAAGGGGGCCAGGGCTACCCCCACCTCCTTGCAGAGGACGGCGCCGGCGAAGGCCAGCGTCGCCAGCACGACCGGCAGGGCGACTGCTTCACCGCGCCAGAGCAGCAGGCGGACGGCGAGGAGGGCAAAGCCGGCGGCCATGAGCTCCTGGATGCCTGCCACCCATGCCACCGAGCCGACGTGCGACGGGTGCAGCGCCCAGGCGATGGCGGCCAGCAGGGCGAGCCGCGGCTCCAGCCCCAGCCGCCCGAGCACGCCGAAGGCAAGGGCCGCAGCCAGGGCTGCGAGCAGCACGGCCACGAGATGCCAGGCGGCCGGCTCTCCACCCACCAGGTGGTAATAGAGGGTGCAAGCGGCGAGGAAGAGCGGGCGGTAGTAGCTGCTGATCGCCGTCGCAGCGCCCTTGCGTACCGCGCCGACGTCGAGCGTGAACCCCCTGCTGATGCTGGAGAGGTCACCCAGCGACGGGCTGTCGCGGTAGAGCACGTAGTCGTCGAGGAGGAAGCCATGGAGCAGGGTCGGCGCGAAGACCAGCAGCGGCGCCAGGGCGGCGAGCAGCGGCAGCCACCGGCGGCTCCGCGGGGCTTGTTCGCTCCCCACCGCGGGCCGCCGGTGCCCGGCCTGTCGAGGGGCCCGCCGGGACCGCGGCGAGGAAGAGGTGCGCTTCGACATGGAGTGGCGGCTCGCGGCCCCGAATGTTGTCGGAGCGCCGCTCCGCCGTCAAAGATCGTGTCGTGGGCCCCCGGCCGGCGGTCGCCACCGGCTCGCGATATCGTTCGTCCAAGCCATGCGCCGCCTCGTGCTCACCACCGCCGGCGAGAGCCACGGTCCGGGTCTCACCGCAATCCTCCAGGGGCTGCCCGCCGGCCTGCGCGTCGACTTCGACTTCCTCGCCCGCGAGCTGCACCGCCGCCAGCACGGCCACGGTCGCGGCCGGCGGATGCAGATCGAGAGCGACGCCGTCGAGGTGCGCGGCGGGGTACGCGGCGGTGAGACCCTGGGCTCGCCCGTCGCGCTGTGGATCGAGAACCGCGACTACGCCAACTGGGAGAAGGTGATGAACGCCCAGGCGGTGGACCCGCGGGCGGCCGAGCTGCGCCGGCTCAAGGCTCCGCGACCCGGCCACGTCGACCTCGCCGGCGGCATCAAATACGACCGCCGTGACCTGCGCGATCTGCTCGAGCGCGCCTCGGCCCGCGAGACGGCGGCGCGGGTGGCGGCGGGCGCCTTTGCCAAGCTGCTGCTGCGTGAGGTGGGGGTGGAGATCCGCAGCGGCGTGCGCTCGCTCGGGCCGGTGGGGGCCGGCCGCCCTGCCCCTTCGTGGCCGGAGCTGCTGCGGGTCGGCGAGGACTCCCCCCTGCGGGCCATCGACCGCGAGCTGGAGGCCGAGATGGTGGCCCTCGTCGACCGGGCGAAGGAGGCCGGCGACACTCTCGGCGGTGCGGTAACAGTGATCGCCCACGGCGTGCCGGCCGGCCTCGGCTCTCACGTGCACTGGGACGAGAAGCTCGACGGCCGGCTGATGCACGCCATCGCCTCGATCCCCGCCGTCAAGGCGGTGGAGATCGGCGACGCCCTGCGGGCCAGCGCCGGCTTCGGCAGCGCCGCCCACGATCCCATCCTCTACGAGACCGCGGACGAGCTGCCGGCGGGCGCCGCTGGCGGCCGCTGGCGCCGCCCCAGCAACCACGCCGGCGGCCTCGAGGCGGGGATCACCAACGGCGAGGACCTGGTGCTCACCGCCTACATGAAGCCCATCTCCACCCTGCTCAAAGGCCTGCCCAGCGTCGACCTCGACACGCTCGAGCCGCACCGCGCGCAATACGAGCGCAGCGACGTGACGGCGCTGCCGGCCTGCGGGGTGGTGGCCGAGGCAATGGTGGCGCTGGTGGTGGCCGACGCCCTACTGGAGAAGGTGGGCGGCGATTCCATGACCGAGCTGCGCCGGCACCTCGAAGCCACCCTGGAGCTGCAGCGATCCTGGCCCGGCAGCCCCGTGGTTCCAGTAGAATGACGGCGAGCCGGGAGGACAACCGTTGAAGAAGAAGATCCTGGTCGTCGAGGACTCGAAGCTCGTCCACAAGATGTACGAGCTGATGTTGCGCCCGCACGAGATCGTCCATTGCTATGACGGTCACGAGGCGCTGCAGAACCTCGGCGACCATCCCGACACCGAGCTCATCCTCCTCGACCTCAACATGCCGCGCATGAGCGGCCTCGAGTTCCTCTCCCACATCAAGGCCGACCCGGTGTTCTCCAAGATCCCGGTGGTCATCGTCAGCACCGAGGGGAAGGAAGAGGACACCCAGCGGGGCCTCGACGCCGGCGCGGCCGCCTACATCACCAAGCCGTTCCAGCGTGAGGACATCGTCGAGGTCATCAACCGGCTGACCAAGAGCTGAAACGCCTCGTGGACAAGCAGGCGCCACCCGAGCGCGAGCCGTCGAAGGTGGTCGAAGCGTTCGGCCAGCTGCGGACGATGCTCGCCGAGGCCCAGCAGCTCGCCGAGCCGCTGGCGGCGCGCACCGCCCGCCTGCAGGCGAGCGAGCCGGCGAGCGGCGGCAACGGCGAGGCGGCGCGGGTGCGCGAGCTGGAGCGCCGGCTCGAGGCCACCGAGCGCGACCAGGAAGAGCTCACCGCCCAGCTGGTGGAGGCCGAGAACCTCGCCGGCAAGCTGATGAGCCTCTACGTCGCCACCTACCAGCTGCACGTCAGCCTCGACCCCGTCGAGGTGCAGAACGCCATCGCCGAGATCGCCAAGGACCTGCTGGGTGCCAGCAGCTTCGTGCTGCTGATCAAGGACGAGGTGGAGGGCGGCTGCGAGGTGGCGCTGGGCCACGGCGTCGGCGAGGGCAGCCGCTACGGCGGCGGCCACTACGACGGCGGCGACGTCATGGTCGACGCCACCCTCGAGGACGGCGTGCTGCGGGCCCAGGCCGAGGGGAACACCGAGGCGCTGGCGGCGGTGCCCCTGCGGGTCGAGGACGTCATCGTCGGCGCCCTCGTCATCCTGCGGGTGCTCGAC
>DASYUP010000651.1:0-15307 GCA_036001185.1 Thermoanaerobaculia bacterium | reverse complement strand
GCCGCTGCTCGCCGCCAGCCTCAAGCCCGAGCGCGACCGCCTCTTCCAGTACCTCGGCATCCAGACCCTCTACGACCGCTACTTCGTGCGCGTCGACGAGCAGATCCTCGAGCTGCCGCAGGGGTTCTGGATGCGCGTCGCCATGGGCCTCGCCATCAACGAGGCCGACCGCAACGAGCGGGCGCTGGAGTTCTACGACCTGATGTCGAACCTCTTCTACGTGCCGTCGACGCCCACCCTCTTCCACGCCGGCACTTCGCACCCGCAGCTCTCGTCGTGCTACCTGACCACCATCAAGGACGACTTGCGCGACATCTTCAAGGGGCTGGCCGACAACGCCCAGCTCTCCAAGTGGTCGGGCGGCATCGGCAACGACTGGAGCAACATCCGCGGCACCGGCTCGCACATCCGCTCCACTCACGTCGAGAGCCAGGGCGTCATCCCCTTCCTCAAGATCGCCAACGACGTCACCAACGCCATCAACCGCAGCGGCAAGCGGCGCGGCGCCACCTGCGCCTACCTGGAGACCTGGCACTACGACATCGAGGACTTCCTCGACCTGCGCAAGAACACCGGCGACGAGCGGCGGCGCACCCACGACATGAACACCGCCAACTGGATCCCCGACCTGTTCATGAAGCGGGTGCTCGCCGACGAGCAGTGGACCTTGTTCTCCCCGGACGAGACCGCCGATCTGCACCATCTCTACGGGCGCGCCTTCGAGAAGCGCTACGAGGAGTACGAGCAGGCCATCGGTCGCGGCGAGATCCGCCTCTACAAGCAGATGCCCGCCAAGGTGCTGTGGCGCAAGATGCTCACCATGCTCTACGAGACCGGGCACCCCTGGATCACCTTCAAGGACGCCTGCAACGTGCGCTCGCCGCAGGACCACATCGGCGTCGTCCACAGCAGCAACCTGTGCACCGAGATCACTCTCAACACGTCGAGCGACGAGACGGCGGTCTGCAACCTCGGCTCGATCAACCTCGCCCGCCACGTGCGCGACGGCCACCTCGACGCCGAGCTGCTGGCGAAAACCGTGCGCGTCGCCATCCGCATGCTCGACAACGTCGTCGACATCAACTACTACCCCACCGACGAGGCGAGGAACTCCAATCTCCGCCACCGCCCCATCGGCCTCGGCCTGATGGGCCTGCAGGACGCGCTCTACCAGCTCGACCTCGCCTACGAGTCGGAGGCGGCGCTGGAGTTCTCCGACGAGATGATGGAGCTGGTCTCCTACCACGCCATCGCCGCCTCGTGCGAGCTGGCGCAGGAGCGCGGCCCTTACGAGAGCTTCCCGGGCAGCAAGTGGCAGCGCGGCCTGTTCCCCCACGACACCGTCGACCTGCTCGAGCGCGAGCGCGGCGTGCCGGTCGAGGTGTCGCGCACCCAGCGGCTCGACTGGCGTTCGCTCAAGGAGCGCGTGCAGCAGCACGGCATGCGCAACTCCAACACCATGGCGGTGGCGCCGACGGCCACCATCTCCAACATCTCCGGCTGCTACCCCTGCATCGAGCCGATCTACAAGAACATCTACGTCAAGGCCAACATCTCCGGCGAGTTCACGGTCGTCAACGAGTACCTGATCGAGGACCTCAAGCGCCTCAAGCTGTGGAACCAGGAGATGCTCGAGCAGCTCAAGTACTACGACGGCAGCGTGCAGCAGATACCCGCCATCCCGGCGGCGATCAAGGCCAAATACAAGGAGGCCTTCGAGGTCGACCCCATCTGGGCCCTGCGCCTCACCGCCGCGCGCGCCAAGTGGGTCGACCAGAGCCAGTCGCACAACGTCTTCATGAAGGGCAGCTCGGGCAAGCTGCTCAACGACATCTACGTCAGCGCCTGGAAGATGGGCCTCAAGACCACCTACTACCTGCGTACCCTGGCGGCGTCGCAGATCGAGAAGTCGACGCTCGACGCCGGCAAGTTCGGCTTCACCCAGAAGCGGCCGATCGAGACGACGGCGGCCGAGCCGGCGGCGCTCGCCGCCGACCTGCTGGTGGCGCCCAGCGCGGCGAGCGAGCCGCAGCCCACCTACGTCGCCACCCGCAACGGCGGCAGCGGCGAGGTGGTGGTCAGCCCGCCGATCGTCTCCGAGCCGCTCACCGCCGCCCCGGCAGCCGCCGACGCCCCGCCGAAGCTCTGCCGCATCGACGACCCGGACTGCGAAGCGTGTCAATGAGGAGGCCTACGAGGCCAACGAATGTCGATCATCAATAGCAGCAAGACCGACCCCAACAAGATCCTTCCCATCCGCTACCCGTGGGCGCGGGAGTACTACAAGTCTGGCGTCGCCAACAACTGGACGCCGGAAGAAGTGTCGATGCAGAAAGACGTCGAGCAGTGGAAGGCGCCCGGCTTCCTCGCCCCCACCGAGCGGCGCCTCATTCTCTGGAACCTCGGCTTCTTCTCCACCGCCGAGTCGCTGACCGCCAACAACATCGTGCTCGCGGTCTACAACCACATCACCAACCCCGAGGCACGCCAGTACCTGCTCCGCCAGGCCTTCGAGGAGGCGATCCACACCGACACCTTCATCTACTGCTGTGACTCGCTGGGGCTCAATCCCGACGAGATCTACAACATGTACCTCACCATCCCGTCGATCGCCGAGAAGGACTCCTTCGTCGTCGACCTCACGCGCTCGGTGTTCGACCCCCACTTCGTCACCACCGGCGTCGAGAACATGCGCCGCTTCGTGCGCGACCTGGTGGGCTTCTACGTCATCATGGAGGGGATCTTCTTCTACGCCGGCTTCGCCATGATGCTGGCGCTCAAGCGGCAGAACAAGATGGCCGGCATCGGCGAGCAATTCGAATACATCATGCGCGACGAGAGCCTCCACCTCGCCTTCGGCTGCGACCTCATCAACACCATTCGCGCCGAGAACCCCGAGGTGTGGACCGGCGCCTTCGGCGACGAGGTGGTGTCGCTGATCGAGAAGGCGGTCGAGCTGGAGAAGCGCTACGCCCACGACGCCTGTCCCGAGGGCCTGCTGGGCATCAACGCCGAGAAGTTCGGCCACTACGTCGAATACGTCGCCGACCGCCGGCTCGAGCGCCTCAACCTGCCGAAGAAATACGCCCGCGAGAACCCCTTCCCCTGGATGTCGCAGGCCACCGACCTGGCGAAAGAAAAGAACTTCTTCGAGACGCGGGTGACCGAGTACCAGATCGGCGCCACCCTCGAGTGGGACTGAACCGAAAAGAAGGGAGACCCCATGAGGAGCGCGGGAAAGGCACCGACCACGGCGGTTTGGCTGATCTGCCTGGTGCTCTACGTGGTGGCGCTGGTCGCCCACTTCGGGATCGTGAGGATGGACCCCAGGCTCGGCGAATGGGCCTGGATCATCGGCCTCGGCCTCCTGCTCATCGCCTGCCGGGTCCGCGGGCTATAGCGGCTCGGCGGCGGCCTCGCGGAGCGCTTGCCGTGGGTGACGCCGCCCGCCGGTGGGGTGTCGCCGCGCGGCGGCCGGTCACCACACCTCGCAGCGCTTCTCCGCCGGCCGCACCATCCCCGCGTCGGGCTTGCAGCCGAAGGTGGCGGCGAACGGCGGCAGGTTCGACAGCGGGCCGATGACCCGGTACTTGGCGATGGCGTGCGGGTCCCCCTGCACCATCATCCGCTGGGTCTCCGGGCGGATGGCGTCACCGCGGAACTGGCCCCAGGCGATGAAGAACTGCTGCGCCGGCGTGAAGCCGTCGAGGGTGGGTGCCGGCCGCGCCTGCTGCGCCTTCTGGAAGGCGAGCCAGGCGAGCTTGGCGCCGGCCAGGTCGGCGACCGACTCACCGAGCACCAGCTTGCCCTGGTGGTGGATGCCGGGCTCGATGAAGTAGCCCTCGAACTGATCGGCCACGCACTGGGTGCGGGCCTGGAAGCGCTTGAGGTCCTCGGCGGTCCACCAGTCGTGCAGCCTCCCCTGCGCGTCGTACCGGGCGCCCTCGTCGTCGAAGCCGTGGCTGATCTCGTGGCCGATGACGACGCCGATGGCGCCGTAGTTGACGGCGTCGACGGCAGAGGCATCGAAGGCGGGCGCCTGCAGGATGCCGGCGGGAAAGACGATCTCGTTGAGCTGGGGGTTGTAGTAGGCGTCGGAGGTCGGCGGCGTGATGCCCCAGCGGCCGCGGTCGACCGGCTTGCCGATCTGCGCCAGGTCGTCGTGTGTGCGGAAGCGCAGACCGGCGGCGACGTTCTCCCAGTGGGAGCCGGGGCGGATGGTGACACTGCCGTAGTCCTTCCACTTGTCGGGGTAGCCGACCTTGGGATTGAAGGTGGCCAGCTTCTCGAGGGCGTGCTGCTTGGTCTCGGCGCCCATCCAGTCGAGGCCGCGGATGGTGTCGCCCATGGCGGCCAGCAGGTTGGCCACCAGCTCCTGGATGCGCGCCTTGGCGGCGGGCGGGAAATAGCGCTCGACGTAGCGTCGTCCCAGCGCTTCGCCGAGCAGCTGGTCATCGAACTCGACGCAACGCTTCCACCGCGGCTTCATCTCTTTGGCGCCGCTCAGGTAGGTGCCGTTGAAGGCAAAATCCCGGGCGGCGATGGGCGCCCCCAGGTGCCTGGCGGCGCTGTTGATCACCTGCCAGGAGAGGTAGACCTGCCAGTCGCCGAGCGGCGTCGACGTCAGCTCCTTCTGCAGCGCCTCCATGTAGGCGGGCTGGTCGACGTTGAGCTCGCCGACGGTGAGGCCGGCGCGGCCCAGGTAGCCCGCCCAGTCGATGGCGGGGGTCGCCTGCTGCAGCGCCGCCACCGTCTGCTGGTGGTCGGTCGCGGCGGGATCGCGCAGTGCCACGTTGTCGAGACGGGCAGAGGCGAGGCGCTTCTCGAGCGCGAAGACGGTCTCGCTGGCCGCCGCCGCCTGCGGCGTCGCGTAGCCGGCGAGCTCGAACATCTTCGCCACGTGGGCGCGGTATTTTTCGCGCGCCTCGACGAACCGGGGCTCCGGCTTCAGGTAGTAGTCGCGGTCCGGCAGGCCGAGGCCGGCCGGGTAGATGCGGGCGATGACCCGCGACGGGTCGTGGTTGTCCTGCGTGGACGCCAGCCCGAAGGGCCCGTAGATGCGCAGCTCGTGGAGGGTGGCGAGCACCGGCTGCAGGCTGCTCATGGTAGCGGCGGCGCGAACGGCGCCGAGCAGCGGCTCGATAGGCTGCATGCCCAGCTTGTCGATGGCCCCTTCATCGATGCAAGCGGAGTAGAAGTCGGTCACCTGCTGGTCGATGCTCCCCACCGGCCAGTCGTGACGCTTGCCGAGGTCCTCGAGCAGGGCGCGTAGCTGCTCCTTGTTCTGCTCGCCTGCCGCCCAGCGCCGGCTCCAGCGCTGCATCGAAGGCGGGATGGGGTTGGCGGCGCGCCAGGCGCCGTTGGCATACTGGTAGAAGTCGGTGCAGGCGTCGGCGCTGCGGTCGAGGTCCTCGACGTAGACGCCGCGCTGCGCGGGTGCCGGCGACGGCGCCGGGGACTGAGCGGCGAGGGGCGCGGCGAGCAGCAGCAACGCGAGCGGGGTCGTCTGGATTCGCATGCGGCGCAGTATACGGAGGGGCGCCGCGCGGCGGCCGCCATCACTTCGCCACAGTTCGCCCGCCCGCCGTCAGCCCCCGGCCCTCGCGCCGCCGCGCGGCGCTGCTGTACTGTCTCCGCACTCGGTCTACGGGTGCAACGACTGCGGCGGCGATCCCGCCAGGAGGTTTGATCCCATGGGCGCGCGCGGCATCCTGCGATCGGCGGGCGGGCATCTCTCTGTCTTCCGGGCGGCGGCGCTGGCGCTCCTCGCCCTCTCGGCGGGCGCGGCCCTCGGCTGCAAGAGCGGCGACAAGGAGAAGGGCAAGCCGGGGGCACCGGCGCCGCCGGTGACCGCCGCCTCCCTGGCCCCGGTCTTCGGCACCCTTGGCTCCGAGGGGGTCTCGCCGAAGCAGCTGGTGATCGAGCTGGCGCGGCCGATCGCGCCGGCGGGAAGCGAGGAGGCGGCGGCCGAGGGAAGCCGGCTCACCTTCGAGCCCGCCGTCGCCGGCGAGCTGCGGCGCACCGGGCCCTCGACTCTCACCTTCGTCGCCAACGAGCCCTTCGCCCCCGGCACCACCTACACCGCGACGCTGGCGGCGGTGCGCACCGGCGACGGCAAGACCCTGCGCGGCCCCGGCAAGGGCTGGACCTACCGCTTCACCACTCCCGCCTTCGGGCTCACCCGCATGAGCCTCGTCTCCACCGAATACAACGGCCGCTGGGTCGCCGTCGACCTGGTCTTCTCGGCGCCAGTGCGGGCCGGGGACGTCCGCGAGCGCGCCTCCTTCACCGTCGTCGACAAGTTCGGCCGCGACGCCCCACTGTACGTCTCCACCGCCAACCAGGAGGCGCCCAACGTGGCGCGGCTGCGGGTCAACGGCGACGCCATGCGCGCCAATCGCACCCTGCGGCTCAAGCTGGCCGCCGGGGTGCCCCAGCAAGGCGGCGCCGGCAAGGCCGCCGCCGCTCACGACGAGGTGCAGCTGCCGAAGGGAGCGCCGGTCGAGGTCAAGGCGATCTACGCCAGCGAGGGGACCAGCGGCTTCTACGTCGAGATCGTCTGCGACGACCCGGGGGCCGGCGGCGAGGACAACGACGGGCGCGGGCGGCGTTACTACTACGACCGTGTCAGCGAGCGCAGCTTCGGCAGCCTCTCGGAGCGCTGCCTGTTCGGCCCCGAGGTGCTGGCCGAGAGGCTGCACATCACGCCGACGGTGCCGTTCACCACCGCCCCCTCGGGCGGTGGCATGCGCCTCTTCGGCGACTTCAAGCGCGGCCCCTACGCCATCCGCCTGGAGGCCGGAGCCAAGACCGTCGACGGCGGCGCCCTGCACGGCGACTTCGAGACCACCTTCTCGGTACCGGCGCGCTCGGCGCAGGTGACTTTCGTCGCCAAGGGACGCTACCTGCCGCGCAGCGCCTGGCGGGCGCTGCCGGTGCGCCACCTCAACCTCGACGAGGTGACCGTCGAGGTGCGGCAGGTGCCGCCGCGCAACCTCGTCTTCTGGATGAGCAATGACGAGGGCGAAGCGGCGGACGAGCGGACCAGCGACCTCATCGCCAAGCGCACGGTGCCGGTGCACGGCGAGGCCGACAAGGTAGCGACCACCTACGTCGACGTCGCCTCCTGGGTACCGGCCGAGACCAAGGGCCTGCTGGAGATCACCCTGGTGGGGTCGGGTGCCAAGGACACCGCCCGCCTGCTGCTCACCGACCTGCAACTGGTGGCCAAGCGGACGGGCGTCACGGCTGCCGGCGTAGCGCCGGCGCCGAGCCCACGTGACGCCTACGCCGCTCAAGCGGGCGCCGCCAAGCCCGACCCCGGCAAGCAGATCCACGTCTGGGCCTTCGACAGCCAGTCGCTCGCCCCGGCCCGCGGCGTGGAAGTGAAGCTGCTGCGCAAGAGCGGCTTCGCGCTCGACACCTGCAACACCGGCGCCGGCGGCTCGTGCACGCTGACGGTGCCGGCGGCCGGGCTCGATCCCGCCCAGCCCTTCGCCCTCATCGCCAGCAGCGGCCGCGACCTCACCTACCTCAAGTTCGCCGACCTGCTGGCCGAGGTCAACGAGGCGCGCATCTCCGGCGAGCCCTACGGGGGCGAGAAGCGCTACCGGGCCGCGGTCTACGGCGACCGCGGCGTCTACCGCCCCGGCGAGACCGCCCACCTGGTGGGGATCGTCCGCGACGGCAACCACCTGGCGCCGCCGGCCGGCATGCCCGTGCAGCTGAAGCTGGTCGATCCGCGCGGCAAAGTCATCCGCCAGCACACGCTGCCGGTCAACGCCGCCGGGGTCGTCACCCTCGACCCGTCGTTCGCCGCCTTCGCCCCCACCGGCAAATACGAGGCGCAGGTGGAGATCGCCGGCAAGCCGGCCGGCAGCCACACCTTCCGCGTCGAGGAGTTCGTCCCCGAGCGCATGAAGGTCGAGGCCCGCTCGCCGGCGCCGCAGTACCTGCTCGGTCAGGAGGTGCCGGTGAGCGTCGAGGCGCGCTACCTCTTCGGTGGCGTGCCCGCCGGCGCCAAGGTGGAGCTGCAGTGCGAGCTGGCGGCCGGCACCTTCGCGCCCAAGCTCAACGCCAACTTCGTCTACGGCGTCTGGCGCGACGAGGAGAAGGAGCCGGAGAAGGCGGTGCCGCTGGGCGCCGTGGAGGGCCAGCTCGACGACGACGGCAAGGCGACTCTCTCCTGCCCGGCGGTGCCGCACGCGGGCACCTTCCGCGGCCCGTCGACGGTGGTGGCGCGCGCCGCCGTCTTCGAGGCGGGCAGCGGCCGCACCACCGTCGGCGAGGCCGACGTGCCGGTTCACCCGGAGAAGTACTACCTCGGGCTCGCCTCTTCGGCGTCGTCGCACAAGGTCCGCGCCGGCGAGGACCTGGTGGTGCAGGGCGTGGTGGTCGACTGGAACGGCCGCCTGATCGGCGACGTCCACGAGGTGGAGATCGAGCTGCTGCGGCTGGAGGAGGAGTACGGCTGGTATTACGACGAGGACCTCGGCGAGGAAACCTGGCGACGCTACCTGCGGCCGGTGCCCGAAGACCGCACGCGGGTGCCCGTGCAGGGTGGCCGCTTCACCATGAAGTGGAAGCCGGCCGCCGATGCCGAGGCCTTCCTGGTGCAGGCCCACGCCGGTGCCGCCCACACCGACCTCAAGCTCCAGGGCGAGGGTGGCTGGTACTACTGGGCACCCGAGGAGAGCGAGGCCGAGCGCACGCCGCGGCCCGACCGCGCCACCTGGATCGACCTCACGGTGCCCGCCAAGGCGCAGGTGAACGAGCCGGTGGAAGTGAAGCTGCAGGCACCCTTCCGCGGCCGCGTGCTGCTCACCGCCGAGACCGACGAGCTGGTGGCCTCGGAGTGGCGCGACGTGCAGCCGGGTGAGGTGAAGTGGACCTTCAGGCTGTCGAAGTTCGTGCCCAACGTCTACGTCACCGCCTTCGCGGTCAAGGACCCGCGAGTGTCGCCTGAAGGAGGGCTGCTCCCCGACCGCGCTTTTGGCGTCCAGTCGCTGCCGGTCGAGCCGTCGGAGTTCACGCAGCGGGTGGCGCTGACGGTGCCCAAAGAGGTGCGCTCGGGCGCCAAGCTGCCGGTGGCCCTCGACCTCGGCAGGCTCGACGGGCCCACCTACGCGACGGTGGCGGCAGTCGACGAGGGGATCCTCTCGCTCACCCGCTTCGAGAGCCCCGACCCCAGCAAGGAGATCTTCACCCGCCGGGCCCTCGGCGTGCAGACCTTCGAGACCGTCGGCTGGACGCTCACCGTGCCGCCGCCAGGTCCGCGCGGCACCGGCGGCGACGCCGCGGGCAGGCTGGGGCGGGTGCAGCCGGTCAAGCCGGTGGCGCTGTGGACGGGCCTCGTGCCGGTACCCGCCGACGGCAAGCTGCGGCTCTCCCTCGACCTTCCCGCCTACCGCGGCGCGCTGCGCGTCATGGCGGTGACCGCAGGCCCCAAGCGCATGGGGCACGCCGACGCCCAGGTGGTGGTGCGCGACCCGCTGGTGCTGCAGGTGACGCTGCCGCGCTTCCTCGCCCTCGGCGACGACATCCAGGTGCCGGTGGCGGTCACCAACCTCTCCGGCGCGCCGCGGCAGGTGACGGTCGGTCTCGCCGCCCAGGATCTGGCGGTGCCGGGGCTCGAGCGGCGCTGCCCCGGAACCGCGGCCGGCGCGGGCGGCGGCTGTCCCCCGCTGGTCACCGTCGGCGGCGGCGAGCAGTCCCTCGCCGTTGCTCCCGGCGCCACCGGCACCGCCGTCTTCCACGCCAAGGCGGACGGCGGCCTCGGCGGCGTCACGCTGGTGGCGCGCGCCCGCGCCGGCGACCTGCGCTCGGAGGAGAAGCAGGACCTGCCGGTGCTTCCCGCCGGTCCGCGCGTGCGCAGCGTGCAGCGCCTCGAGCTCGCCGCCGGCGAGACCGACGTCGCGCAGCACCTGCACGGCTGGTTGCCACTCTCCGAGCGCACGACGATCTGGGTGACGGCGAACCCTTACGGCGAGGCCCTCGCCCACCTCAAGGAGCTCGTCCACTACCCCTACGGCTGCATCGAGCAGACCACCTCGACGACCCGTCCGCTGCTCTACCTCTCACACCTCGTCGGCAGCCTCGACCCGGCGCTCGCCGGGCCAGGCGCGGTGGAGAAGATGGTGCTCGCGGGCATCGAGCGCATCCTGTCGATGCAGACCCCGGCGGGCGGCTTCGGCTACTGGCCGGGGGACTCCGACCCGGCGCCGTGGGGCAGCGCCTACGCCACCCACCTGCTGCTCGACGCCCAACGGCTGCGCTACCCGGTGCCACAGGGTCGCATCGACGACGCCCTCGCCTGGATGGAGCAGCGCATCAGCAATCACTACGAGCGCGGCGGCAAGGACTACGACTGGAACAGCAAGACCGCCGAACCCTACATGCACTACGTGCTGGCGTCGGCGGGCCGCGGCCGCAAGGGACGCATCCTCCACCTCATCGAGGCCACCCCCGACGACCCCCGCCACGAGCAGCGCGAGCAGCTCTACATGCTCAAGGCCGCCCTCTACCTCGCCGGCGACCACCGCTACGAGCGCGACCTGCGGCACCCGGACGTCTCGCCGCTCGACCAGTACCGCGAGAACTACTGGACCTTCTACTCCGACCTGCGGATGCGCGGCTTCATGCTGTCGGTGTTCGCCGACCTCTTCGGTCACGACCCCGGCGCCGACCGCCTGGCGACCCTGGTGGCGCAGGGGCTGGCCGACAGCAGCCCCAACCACTGGTACACGACCCAGGAGCTCGGCTGGGGGATCACCGGCCTGGGCAAGATCGTCGAGGCCGGCGCCAAGGACTTCGCGCCGCCGGTGCTCACCGCCGACGGCCGGCGCCTGGCCCCGCAGCCGCTGCCGCCGGGCGTGCAGAGCAGCGACCGCAGCTGGGAGCTGCCGCGGGCGAGCGAATACCGGCAGCTCACGCTCTCCGTGCCACGCAAGGGCGAGGGCAAGCTGTGGCTGATCCTGGTGAGCGAGGGAGTGCGAGCCGAAGACGGCGCGCCCTACGGCGGCGAGGGGCTGCGGCTCGAGCGCCGCTGGCTCGACGCCGAGGGCGACCCCATCGCCGGCGCCGCGGACGAGGGCGACAGCGAGCTCATTGGAGTAGCGCTCGGCGACCTGCTGTACGTGGAGCTGACCCTGCACAACACCTCGGGCGACCGGATGAGCAACATCGCCCTCGTCGATCGCATCCCCGCCGGCTGGGAGATCGAGAACCCACGGCTGGGCCGCAGCGATGCCACCCCGGAGTGGGTCGACAGCGATCGCCTGTGGGCGGCCGACCACCTCGACCTGCGCGACGACCGGCTGGAGGTCTTCGGCGAGCTCGCCCCGGCGGAGATCCGCCAGGTGATGTACGCGGTGCGGGCGGTGACAGCGGGGAAGTTCCAGCTCCCCACCGCCGACGCGGGCGCGATGTACGACCCGAAGCAATGGGCGCGGGTGCACGGCGGGACCGTGGTGGTGAAGGGGCCGTGGTAGAGCGCTTGACGATGATGCGAGGAGTGTCGTGAGCGCTGACACGTCATCGCGAGGAGCGCAGCGACGAAGCGATGACGAGGCGAGCGATCGCCGGCGGCTATGGAACCAACCGCTGCGGCGGTGCAACGAGACGCTGCAACGGTGGAAGGGGCTGCTGCGCCGGTGTGCGGCGACCCTGCTCGTCTCCGCCGTTCTCGCGCTGGCGCTGATCTGGCTGGTCCCTCTGCCGGCACGCCTCGCCGTCCCCGCCTCGACGGTGGTCGCCTTCGCCGACGGCTCGCCGGCGCACGTCTTCCTCTCGCCCGACGACAAGGTGCGCATCCGCGCCGACCTCGACCGCATCGACCCCGACTACCTGCGCGCCCTCCTGCGCTTCGAGGACAAGCGCTTCTGGCGCCATCCCGGCGTCGATCCCGCGGCGCTGCTGCGCGCCGGCTGGCTCGACCTGCGCAGCCGCCGCGCGGTGTCGGGGGGCTCGACGCTCACCATGCAGCTGGTGCGCATGTTGGAGCCGCGGCCGCGCACCCTGGGCAGCAAGGCGGTCGAGGCGCTGCGCGCGCTGCAGCTCGAGGCGCGGCTGTCGAAGCGCCAGATCCTCACCGCCTACCTCACCTATGCGCCCTACGGGGGCAATCTGGAGGGAGTCGAGGCCGCCTGCTGGGCCTACTTCGCCCATAGCGCCGAGGCGCTGGTGCCGGAGGAGATCGCCACCCTGCTGGCGGTGCCGCAGCAGCCTGGCGCGCGCAGCCCCTCCGCCCGCAACGCCGCGCGCCTCACGGCGGCGCGCGCGACGGTGGCGGCGCGCCTGCTGGAAGCCGGTGCGCTGCGGACGGCCGGCGCCGAGCCGCGCGACTGGCCGGTGGTGCCCACCCGCGTGCGGCCGGTGCCGCGCCACGCTCCGCACGCCGCCTACTGGCTGCGGGCGCGCGCCGGCGGCCGCGAGCGGATCGTCACGACGCTCGACCGCGGCGCCCAGCTGGTGGCCGAGCGCACGATGGCGCGGGCGCACGGCGACCTGCGACTGCTGGGCATCGACAACGGTGCGGTGGTGATCGCCGACCACGCGGCCGGTGAAGTGCGGGCGCTGGTGGGCAACTTCGACTTCTGGGATGGCGCGCACGGCGGCCAGATCGCCGGCTTCGACGTGCCCCGCTCCCCCGGCTCGGCCCTCAAGCCGCTGGTCTACGCCCTCGCCGTCGACCACGGGCTGGCGCTGCCCGATCACCTGGTGCCCGACGTGCCGGTCGCCTACGGCAACTACACGCCGCAGAACTTCGACGGCCGCTTCGCCGGTCTGGTGTCGCTCGACGACGCCCTGTCGCAGTCGCTCAACGTCCCCTTCGTGCGGCTGCTCGACCAGCTCGGGCTCGAGTCCTTCCTCGGCACCCTGCGGGCGGCGGGCTTCCGCCACCTGCGCGATGGGCCAGGCTTCTACGGCCTGTCGGCCGCCATCGGCGCCGTCGACGTCACGCCTCTGGAGATGGCGGGGCTCTACGCGGCGCTGGCGGAGGACGGCAGGTGGCGGCCGCTGCGCATCGTGGCTTCGGAAGGCGACGGCACGAAGAGGGGGACACGATCCGAATTCGGGGGACCGAATTCGGTCATGTCCCCCGCCCCGCGCGGGGTAGCGGTGGAGGCCGACGACGGGCCTCGCCTGTTCTCGCCCGGGGCCGCCTGGCTGACGCGCCACACGCTGTCGCGCCGCGACCGGCCGGACTTCCCCGAGCGGCGCAAGTGGTCGGGGGCGCCGGCGCATGTGCACTGGAAGACCGGCACCAGCTACGGCCACCGCGATGCCTGGGCGATCGGCTCGGGGGCCCGCTACACCGCCGCCGTCTGGCTGGGCAACTTCGACAACCGGCCGGCGGTCGACCTGGTGGGCGCCGACGCCGCCGGGCCGCTGCTCTTCGACCTCCTCGAGGCGCTCGAGCCGCGTCGCCTCCCCCGCCCCGACCCGGCGCCTGCCGGCATGGAGTCGGTCGAGGTCTGCGCCTACTCGGGCTACCTGCCCGGCCCCGCCTGTCCCACCCGCAAGCGGGTGCTGGCGGTGCGCGCCGCGGTGCCCACCCGTCGCTGCCCCTTCCACGTCGCCGTCGACGTCGATCTCACCACCGGCCTCGCCCTCCAGCCCGCCTGCCGCGGCGGCCACCGCTGGGAGACGCGCAGCTACGTCACCTGGCCGGCGAGCCTGCGGCGCTGGCTGGGCGATCGCCACCGCTGGCTGCCGGAGCCGCCGCCGCTGGCGCCGGGCTGCGAGGCGCCCCCCGAGCCCGGCGACCTGCGCATCCTCTCGCCGCTTGCCGGCCAGGTGCTGGTGCTGCTGCCCGGCCTGCCGACCGGTCGCCAGGAGGTGCCGTTGCAGGCGGAGTCCGGCGGCGGTGACGCGGTGGCGTGGTTCGTCGACGGCGAGTATCTCGGTAGCGCCCGCGCCGAGCAGCGCGTCTGGTGGCGCCCGCGGCCGGGGGCCCACCGCATCGTCGTCGTCGACGCCGCCGGGCGCACGGCGCAGCGCGAGCTGCAGGTGCGCGAGGGGCTATCCGGCGCGCCGGCCGCCGGCGGCTGACTACTTACTGGGCGCCGCCGCGAGGCCGTCCAACAGGGCGAGGGCATCGTCGGCCCAGCGTTCGGCGGCGCGCGGCGAGAAGCCGAGCTGCTCGAAGCGCACCACGCCGGCACCGTCGACCACCCAGGTACGGGGAATCGACTTCTCCTCCACCGCCTTTGCGTACCACGCGGTCGCGAAGAGACTGGGAAAGGTGAAGTGGTTGCGGCGCAGGTAGGGCTTCACCAGCCCGGGGTTGAAGTCGAGGTTGAGCGTCAGCAGCTGCACGTCGTCGCGACCGGCAAGCCGTTGCTGCAGACGCTCGACGTAGGGAAGCTCCTCGCGACACGGGCCGCACCAGGTTGCCCACACATTGATCACCGGCTTCTTCCCCCGCAGGTCGGCGAGACGCCACGACTTGCTGGCCACGTCGACCAGCTCGAAGGCCGGCAAGCTGCGCGCCCGGCGTTTCCATCCCGGGGGTAACGGCGGTAGGGGCTGACCGCTGCCGCCGGCGGAGCCGCGGGCGCCGCGGCGGCGGTGGGAGGGAGTGCCGTGGTCGCGGCGGCGGTGGCGCCTTCGTCGGTCGCCGGTGGCGCCGAAGCGCTCAGCGCGGCCAGCGCCTCGGTGCTTCCCCCAGCTCGCGCCACGCGGTGCTCTTCCGCTCCTCCAGCGCGGGATCGTCGTCACCCGCCCGCTGTGCCGCCGCGGCAAAGGCGAAGGCGTCGGCGGGCCGACCCTGGGCCGCGGCCAGTTGCGACTGCACGGCGAGCAGCTGCTGCTCGGCTCCGCCGCGCTGGCGGCGATCTTCCTCCCGGCCTTGCGGCCAGGCGGCGACCGCCCGGCGCATCTCGGAGACCGCGGCGGCCGCCTCGTCGAGCCGCTTCGACGCGAGCAGGGCGCGCGCAAGAATCGACCGCTGCTCCCACGCCAGCTCGCGGTAAGTGGCTTCCGCACCGGCCGCGTCGGCGGCGTCGCCGGGGTGCTCGCCCTGCTGCCAGCCTGCGTGGTCGGCCGCCGCCTTGGCGAGCAGCTCGGGCACCCGCTCGAGCGTGATGCCGCGTTCGGCGAGTAAAGCCGCTGCCTGCTGATAGGGCGATGGGATGATAGCGCTGGGAGCGACACTCTCCTGGTCGGCCTGCCAGCGAGCGAGGTAAGCGTCGACGGTGGCGGTCACCGCCGCTGCCGGCGCTGCCGACCACCCTCGAGGCCACTGAAGCGCTCCTCCTGGGCCGTCAGGCTCTGCGGGCAGCGGGCGACCCACTCACCGGCGTCG
>DASYUP010000650.1:0-4221 GCA_036001185.1 Thermoanaerobaculia bacterium | reverse complement strand
GACGCGCTGCTGGTGAAGACCAGCCGCACGTTCGCGCTCTCCATCCCCCTGCTGCCCGAGCCCACCCGGCGCGAGGTCGGCGTCGCCTACCTCCTCTTCCGCATCGCCGACACCTTCGAGGACGCCGTCGGCTGGCCGCGCGAGCGGCGCCTGGCGGCACTCGCCGAGCTGGACGCGCTACTGCGCGACCCGTTGGCCGCCGCAGCGCGCGCGGCCGCCTGGGTCGCCGGACCGCCGGCCATCCCCCACGCCGGCTATCAGGAGCTGCTCGGCGCCGCGCCGCAGGTGCTGGACGCCTACTCGCGACTCGCCGGCGCCGCGCGGGCGGCGATCCGCGACCACCTCGGGCGCACCCTCGAGGGGATGGCGCGCTTCGCCGGCCGCG
This sequence comes from Thermoanaerobaculia bacterium, assembly GCA_036001185.1. Classification (GTDB taxonomy): domain Bacteria; phylum Acidobacteriota; class Thermoanaerobaculia; order Multivoradales; family JAIOJS01; genus DASYQD01. The sequence continues at coordinate 3,836 of DASYUP010000650.1, read as the reverse complement.
CCGATGCCGCCGGCAAGGTCGCCCTCGCCTCGCTCGCCGAGCTGCGCGACTACTGCTACGTGGTGGCCGGCATCGTCGGTGAGATGCTCACCGACCTCTTCCTCCTCGACCAGGGCGGCCTGGCGCCGGTCGCCGCGAGCTTGCGGCAGCGGGCGGCGCTGTTCGGCGAGGGACTGCAGCTGGTCAACATCCTCAAAGATGCCGGCAGCGACGCGCGCGAGGGGCGCTCCTTCCTGCCTCCCGCGGTATCGCGGGCGGCGGTGTTCGTGCTCGCCCGCACCGACCTCGCGGCCGCCGGCGAATACGTACGCGCCCTGCAGGACGGCGGTGCGCCGCGTGGCCTGGTGGCCTTCACCGCCCTGCCGGTGCTGCTCGCCCGCGCCAGCCTCGGCCGCGTCGAGGCCCAGGGGGCCGGCGCCAGGCTATCGCGCGAGGAGGTGCGCGCCACGGTGGCGGCGCTCGACGCGGCTCTCGACCGCGGCGAGCCGGCGGTGCCGTGAGTGCGGGCTGTGCGGCAGGCGGTGCCTTGCCCACGGCGGACGCAACTGGCCGCCGCTCTCCGGCGGCGCCTATCGGCGGCAGATGCCGCTCTACGCGATGCGCTCGTACAGCAGCGGCGGCGCTTGCTTCGGCTCGGGGGCGACCGTGAAGCACTCGCCGAGCGCCGCCGCCAGCCCGTCGTCGCGCCGCCGCAAGTAGAGCCGCGCCAGGGGCTCGCCCCGCTCCACGCGCTGGCCGAGCCGGCCCTCGTAGCGCAGCGACACCGCCGGGTCGATGGCGGCCCCGGGGCGGGCCCGGCCCGCTCCCGCTTCGATCAGCAGCAACCCCAGGGCGCGGCAGTCGACGGCGGCGAGCCAGCCGGCCTGGGACGACGTCACGACGTGCTCCTCCTCGGCCAGTGGCAAGCGCGGCGATGCGGTCCACGCCGCCGCCGCCCCCTGCGCGCGGGCCCAGCGCAGGAAGGTCTCGCGGGCCGCTCCCGAAGCGATGGCCTCGGCAAGCCGCTGCGGCTCGAGCGCGACGCCGTGCAGCGCCGCCACCTCGGTGGCGAGGGCGAAGGTGAGCTCCTGCAGGTCGCCCGGGCCCTCCCCCTGCAACAGCTCGAGCGTCTCCTGCACCTCGCAGGCGTGGCCCACCCAGCGGCCGAGCGGCTGGCTCATGTCGGTGAGCCAGGCGCTGGTCGGCACCCCCAGCGCGTTGGCGGTGGCCACCAGCAGCGCGGCGAGCTGCCGCGCCTCGGCGAGCTCGGGCAGGAAGGCGCCGCTGCCGGCCTTGACGTCGAGCACCAGGGCGCCGGCGCCGGTGGCGAGCTTCTTCGACAGGATGCTGGCAGTGATCAGCGGCAGGCTGGAGACGGTGGCCGTCTGGTCGCGCAGGGCGTAGAGCCGCCGGTCGGCGGGCGCGATGCTGCCGGTGGCGATGCCGATCGCAATGCCGGTGTCGCGCAGCAGCCGTAGCGTGGCGTCGCGGTCGAGGCCGAGCTCGAGCCCGGGGATCGCCTCGAGCTTGTCGGCCGTGCCGCCGGTGTGCCCGAGCGCGCGGCCGGTGAGCATCACCACCGGCAGGCCGCAGACCGCCAGCAGGGGGGCGAGCGGCAGCGACACCTTGTCGCCCACGCCCCCGGTCGAGTGCTTGTCGCACAGCAGCGGCACCTCGCGGGCGAGCTGCCACCGCTCGCCCGACTCGAGCATGGCGAGGGTGAGCGTCCGGGTCTCGTCGCCGTCGAGGCCGCGGATCGCCGCCGCCATGAGGAAGGCGCCGAGCTGGGCGTCGCTCCAGGTGCCGCTGGCGGCGCCCGCCACCGCCGCTCGCAGCGCCGGCTCCGTCAGCCGCTCACCCGCCCGCTTGCGGCTGAGGATCTCGTAGGGAAGCTGGGCGCCCATGGCGAGGCGGCGGCGGCGCGGGTCCTCGTCGCTAACGCTCGTCGCCGTGAGTGCGGCTCAGCCGACGTTACCTGGCGGCGCCAGCTCGCGCACCTTGGTCTGCGCCTTGCTCGCCCACGCCGAGTCGGGATACTCGTCGGCGACTCGCTGGTAGGCGTCCTTGGCCTCCTGCCGGCGACCGAGCTGCTCCAGTGTCTCTCCCAGCTCGTAGAGCATGACGTCCTCGGGCAGCGGCTTCTCGTCCTTGTCGAGGTCGGCGCGCAGCCGCTCGACCACCCGCTCGGCCTTGCCATCTTTGCGATCGAGATCGAGCAGCGACAGGCGTACGGCAGCGGCCAGCATGTGGTCCGGGTGATCGTCGAGGAACGACTGCCAGAGTTTGCGGGCGTCAGCGACCTTGCCCTGCAGCAGGGCGAGGCGCGCCAGGTAGACCTTGCCGACGTCGGCGGACCCGGTGCCCGAGTAGTCGCTCTCCAGCTTCTCCAGCAGCTGGCGGGCCCGCGCATCGCGGCTCTTCTCGTCGGCGAAGCTGGGGGCGTCGGGGTCGTCGGGCTTCGCCCCGCTGGCCACCACCGGCGCCTCGGTAACCTTGATCGCCTGGCCCAGCAGCTCGCCGGCGCCGCTCTCGCGCTGCTGCTGCCAGGTACGGAAGCCGAGCACCGCAAGCGCCAGCAGCACGACGCCGCCGATCCCCAGCAGCAGGTTGCGGCGGTGACCGCGAACGTAGTCGTAGCTCGCCTCCACCGAATGGCGGAAGGCGTCATCGCGGATCTCGTGTTTGATCTCCTTGCGACTCAGGCGCTGGCTGCTCATCGACGTTCAGGCTCCGGAAAGGGTGGGTGCAAATGGGGTGGTGCGGCTGCCGTGACTCGAACACGGGACCCGCAGTTTAGGAAACTGCTGCTCTATCCAGCTGAGCTACAGCCGCTCGCGGCCGGCCATTATAGCCACCCACGCCCGCCTCCGCTGGTCAATACTGGATCAGCGACTCCAGGCGGTAGCCGCCCAGCCGGGCTCGCGGCTGCAAGAACGTCAGCTCGATGATGAAGCCCATCCCCACCACCTTGCCGCCGAGCTGCTCGATCAGCTGGGCGGTGGCGCGGGCGGTGCCGCCGGTAGCCACCAGGTCGTCGACGATCAGCACCCGCTCGCCGGGGGTGATGGCGTCGCGATGGACCTGCAGCCGATCGGTGCCGTATTCGAGCTCGTACGACTGCTCGACGGTCGCCGCCGGCAGCTTGCCCGGTTTGCGCACCGGCACGAAGCCGGCGTTGAGGTCGTAGGCGACGATGGGCCCGAACATGAAGCCGCGGGACTCCATCCCCACCACCTTGTCGACGTCCTCGCCGCAGTAGAGCCAGACGAAGCGGTCGACCGTCATCCGCAGCGCCAGCGGGTCCTTGAGCAGGGTGGTGATGTCGTAGAAGAGGATGCCCGGCTTCGGCCAGTCCGGCACCTCGCGGATGTAGCGCTTGAGATCGTCCATGTTCCCCCCTGCGCGAGCCCTCCGATCCGGGCCCCCTTCTCCCCGGCGAGGGGAGAAGGGGGCTGGGGGATGAGGGGTGGCAGATGAATGCAGATGAATACAGTCTTGATCTGGAACCAGCCCCGGGCGTCGTACACGTCCCGAAGCAGCAGCCCTTCAGATGATCATCAGAAAACGATATTGAACCCTTGCCACGTGGGGACCTGCACCAGGCGCTCCTCCTCGATGTCCTCGACGCGGCAGCCGCGCGGTCCTCGTGCCAGCTCGGTCTTGAAGCGCTGCAAGAGCTCCGGCGCGCCGGCCACCTGCACCTCGACGGTGCCATCGGGGAGGTTGCGTACCCAACCGCGGGCTCCCAGCGCCTGACCTGCCTGGCGCGCGAAATAGCGGTAGCCCACCCCCTGCACCTGGCCGATGACGATCCAGCGCCGCGCCTCCTGCTCGGGCATGGGAGCGGAAGGATAGCG
>DASYUP010000649.1:0-2033 GCA_036001185.1 Thermoanaerobaculia bacterium | reverse complement strand
CTCGCCGTGCTCCCCTTCCTGTCGCTCAACTCCGGAGAGGACGGCGACGTGCTCGGCCTCGCCATGGCCGACGCCCTGATCACCCGCTTCTCGGAGCTGCAGCCCCTGGTGGTGCGGCCCACGTCGGCCGTGCAGGAGCTGCGCGACGCGCCGCGCGATGCCGTCGCCATCGGCCGCCGGCTCGGCGTCGACGCGGTGATGGACGGCTCGCTGCAACGGTCCGGCGATCGCCTGCGGGTGTCGGTGCACCTGCTGCGGGTGGAAGACGGCCGCCCGCTCTGGGCGCGCAGCTTCGAGACCGTCTACACCGACCCCTTCGCCGTGCAGGACGCCATCTCCGACCAGGTCGCCGACGCGCTGTCGCTCGAGCTGGCGGGGCGCCGCTCCCACCGGCGGGGCAACCGCGGCACTGCCGATGTCGAGGCCTACCAGGAGTACGTGCGCGGGCGGTTCTTCTGGAACCGGCGCACCGAGGCGGATCTGCGCAAGGCCATGGACCACTTCCAGGCCGCCCTCGCCCGCGACCCCGCGTTCGCCGCCGCCCAGGCCGGCATCGCCGACTGCTGGGTGTTGCTACCGCTCTACAGCAACGTGCCGCCGCGCGAGGCCTTTCCGCGCGCCATCGCCGCCGCCAACGCCGCCCTGCGGCTCGACCCCGATCTGGCGGAGGCGCACACCTCGCTCGCCTACGCCCGCTTCCTCTTCGACTGGAGCTGGCAGGGGGCAGAAGAGGAGTTCCGCCGCGCCCAGCGGCTCGACCCCGCCTACCCGACGGCGCCGCAGTGGTACTCCTACCTGCTCTCGGCGACCGGTCGCCACGACGAGGCGATCGCCAACGCCCGCCTCGCCCAGCGGCTCGATCCGCTGTCGCTGGTGATCAACGCCGACCTCGGTTTCGGCCTCTACTTCGCCCGCCGCTACGACGAGGCGATCGCCCAGTTCGACCGCACCCTCGAGCTCGATCCCCGCTTCCCCTACGCTCACTTCGGCCTCGCCCTCGCCGACGCCGCGGCGGGCCGCCACGAGGAAGCGATCGCCGAGGCGCGCCAGGCGGCCGAGCTGTCAGGGGGCAGCAGCGCCATGGAAGGCGCCCTTGGCTATGCGCTGGCAGCGGCCGGTCGCGAGGAGGAGGCGCGCCAGGTACGCCGAGCGCTCGAGCAGCGCGCCCGCGACCAGCACGTGCAGGCGGGCGCCTTCGCCCTCGTCGATGCTGGCCTCGGCGACCGCGGGGCAGCCCTCGACCAGCTCGAGGCCGCCTACCGCGAGCGCTCGCGCTTCGTCGTGCTGATGGGCGTGTGGCCGGTCTTCGACCCGCTGCACGCCGACCCGCGATGGGACCGGCTGCTGCGCCAGGTGGGCCTGCCGCCTGCCGTGACCGGCGGGGCGACCACCGCCGCCCGCTAGACGGTCGGCAGAGTCTGCACGGCGCCCGCCTGTTCCGGCGGCGGGGCACCGAGGATGCGCTGCACCTGGGCGATGTGCTCGCGATTGTGCCCGTGGAGCAGGATGGCGTAGGCCTTCCAGTCGAAGCGCTCGAGCCAGGAGACCGGCGCCAGGGTGCCGTCGGGGCCGGCGCACTTGACGACCATCTGCACCGCTGCCGTGGCGGCGAGCGGCAGGTCGTCGGTGGCGGGGGCGAGCAGCGCCAGGAGGTCGCGGTGCACGGCGCGGAAGGCGCGCCGCAGGTCGGACCAGTCCTGGTCGAGCGGGCGCGGCGACTGCAGGCTGGCGGGGATGGGCGTATCCACCGGCTCGCCGGCGAGCAGCCTCGCCAGCTGGGCGACCGCCGGCCGGTCGCTCTCGACCAGGTGGTCGACCACCTCCTGGATCGACCACGCCGAGGTGGCCCGGCGCTGACGCGCGACGTCGGCGGGGATGGGTTCGACGAGCGCCTCGAAGTCGGCGTAGGTGGCCGTCAGGCGCGCGCGAATCGTCTCGACCGGCGCCTCGCTGCCACGCTTGCGGGCGTAGGCGAGGGCTCGTAGCTGTTCCGGGAGCAGGGTCACGGGGCACCTCCGGCAGCGGACGGCAAA
>DASYUP010000648.1:0-3530 GCA_036001185.1 Thermoanaerobaculia bacterium | reverse complement strand
CCGGGGCGACGGGTTCCGTCGGACCCCCGGGACCTCCCGGTCCGCGCGGGCCCGAGGGACCGGCGGGGCCGCCGGGACCCGCGGCGCTCGCCGGCCAACACTGCCCCGCCGGCAGCTACCTCGCCGGCTTCGATGCCGAGGGAGGCCTGGCCTGCGAGCCCCTGCCGGCCGTGGTGGTGGCCCCGGAGCCGCAGACTCCAGGAGCACCGCCGGCTGCCGGCGTTCCCGGCGCGCCGCCTACCGCCGACTGTGCTCGCGACGCCTCTGGCGCCGGCGCCGACCTCCCCGATGCCTGGTCGCCCCGGGTGCCGGTGCTCGCCGCCTACCCGGCCCAGACCGCCGATCGCGTGCACGGCACCTTCGGCAGCGCCGCCGATCGCGATCTCTTCTCGCTCGCCGCCCGCGAGCACGACGGCGGCTTCTGCTTCAACGACAAGCAGGACAAGCCGCTGCGCGCCCACCTCGTGCTCAGCGCTCCGGCGCAGGGTGACGCCGCCGTCTGCGCCTGCTGGTCGACGGTGGCGGGGCCGTGCTCGCGCTCCCGCAACAGCTGTGTCACCGCGCACGCCGGCGCCAGCGCCACCCTCGACCTGCCGATGCGGATGGTCTGCGGGCAGGACGACGAGGGCACGCTCGACCTCGAGGTGCGCAGCGCGTCGACGGCCAGCGGTTGCGAGGAGTGGACGCTGGAGTGGACCATCTCGGAGTGACCCGCAGCCGCCGCCTCGCGCGCGGCGAGCGCCGGCTGCGCGCTGCTCGCTGGCGCGGCTAGCCGGTGCGCCGGGCGCGGCGCCGCGACAGGTAGGCGGGCACCTCGCGTGTCTCTGGCGCCGCACGCGCCACCAGGGCTACGAAGTCCTCGACGTAGGCAGGTACGCCGGGCGAGCGCAGGGTGGCGGCCCGCCAGTCGCGCCAGAAGCCGCGCCGCGACAGCGGCAGGGCGACGACGGCGCCGGCGGCGATGTGGGGCGCCACCGACCAGCGGGCCACTACGCTCACCCCGATCTGGTTGCGCACCAACTCCACCACCGCCTCGGTGAGCCGCACCTGCAGGTGGTGACGCGGCGCCAGCCCGAGCGGCCGCAACACGCGCTGGTAGACGAGGCTGTCGTCGAGACCAGCGTAGGTGAGCAGGGTCTCGTCGGCGAGCTGGCGAGGCCGCACGTAGGGCTGAGTGGCGAACGGGTGGTCGCCGGCGACGAGCACCACCATCTCGTCGCGAAACAAAGGCCGCAGCGTCATGCGGCGGTCGCGCCCCTCGCTCGATACCAGGGCGAGGTCGATGCGGCCGGCGGCGAGCGCCTCCAGCGGCGCCGCCGTCGCCTCGACGTCGATGGCGACGTCGATGCTGGGATGCTTGAGCTGGAAGCGGCGCAGCACGGCGGGCAGCCAGTGGTAGCAGGTGGAGCACTCGGTGGTCAGGCGCAGCACGCCGCGGTGGCTGGCGGCGAAGAGGCGGATCTCCTCCTCGGTGCGGGCCAGCTCCTCGAGGATGCGCCGCGACGAGCGGAGCAGCCGCTCCCCCGCCTGGGTGAGCACCATGCGCTTGCTGACGCGATGGAAGAGCGGTACCCGCAGCCGCCGCTCGATGCCGAGGAGCTGGTGGGAGAGCGCCGATTGCGAGAGGTGGAGACGCTCCGCGGCGCGCGTGAGCGTGCCCTCCTCGGCGACGGCGAGCACCAGGCTCAGGTGGCGGACCTCGAGATCCATTGGCGGCGGGGGCGGTTATTTGGCGCGCGGCCTCACCGCCGCGAGGGTGTTGCAGCCCGCGCCGGGGCGGCGGTCGAAGCCGGGACCGTTCGTCGCAGCCAGCCGAGGATCTCGCGCACCGCCGGATCGGCGTTCTCGCGCCCGCCGGTGCCCGCCGCCGCGGCCTCGGCGCTGGCGAAGGCCTCGAAGTGGTGGTCGGTCCTGGGGATCAGGGCGAAGCGCGCCCGCCCCGGGTGGCCGCGCTCGACGATGCGGGCGATGAGCTGCGCCGAGGCCGCGCTCTCGTACCAGTCGTACTCGCCGAAGAGCACCAGCACCGGGCTGCCCACCATCCCCCAGGCGCGCGCCCAGTCCTGCTGCTGCGCCTGCTGGTGGAAGCCGAGCGGGCGGCCGTAGTGGAGGTCGCCCTCGGTGCCGACGAGCTGCGACCAGCCAACGGCCAGAGCGGGGTGCTCGGCCGCGATCTGGCGCGGCGACTGCCCGGCGACGAGATAGTGGTAGAGAAACGCCGATACCGACTTCATCTCGCCGTCGAGGCTCGCCGCCGGCGTGCCGGTGAGCTCGCGACGGTTGCGCTCGAAGGTGAGCATGCGCTCGAACCAGGTGCGCGCCCCGGCCCCCCAAACGATGACGCCGGCGAGCTCCTCGCCGGCGGCGAGCAGCGGCGCGTAGGTCCCACCCATGCTGGCGCCGAAGACGACGATGCGCCGCGGATCGACGCCGGGCGAGGCCCGTAGCCGCGCCAGCGCCGCGCGGTGATCGGCCAGCTCGGTGCGGTAGTCGAGCGCCGAGCAGGGACCGCCGCCGCTGTCGCCCACGCCCCGCTTCTCGGTGCGCATCATCACCAAGCCCGACTCCTGGGCCACCCGTCGCATCATGCGGTTCCAGCCGCTGCCTCCGCTCGCCGGCAGCTCGATGGTGTCGCAGGAGAGCCACTGCACGAAGAGGATCGCCGGCAGCCGCCCGCGCGCGCCGGTGGGGCGGGTGGTGATGGTGCGCAAGCGCACGCCGTCGGCGGTAGTGAGCGAGTCGTAGACGGTGTCGAGACCGGGGATCGCCTCCAGCGCCGCACCGCCGGCGCGCGGCAGGTCACCCACCAGCTTCGACGCCGGCAGGCAGGGGCTCGCCACCAGCAGCCCGAGGGCGGCGATGGTGGCGCGAACGAGACGACCTTCGGTGGCCCTCATCACCCTGGAGGAACGTGGCGAGCGCGCACGGCGAGCGCCTGCTCGAGGTGTTCGCGGGTGGCCGGGACACCGTGGACGGGGACGATGCGGGCGACGTCCAGGCCGAGGGCGGCGATCTTCTGCGCCAGGGTGACGCCGTCGGGCCCGGCGAGCACCATCTCCGGCGCGGTGACGTCGAGCAGGTCGGCCTCGAAGAGCAGCCGCTGCTCTGGCAGGTAGGCGACGAGGATCTGCGCCGCGTGCGCGGTGGGCCCGACGTCGTAGAGCTCGAGGCGGTGGTGGGCGTCGGCGAGCACCCGGCTGCCGGTGATGGTCTCGATCCGGGGCGCCCGCGGTGCGCGCGACTGGGCGTCCGGGTGCAGCCGGCGCGAGCTCGCTGCGACCCGCTCGATGACCGGCTTGGCGTCGGCGGTGGTGAGGATCGGCACGCCCGCCGCCACGAAGGGCCGGATTCCGCCCAGGTGATCGGAGTGGAAGTGGGTGGCGATCAGGGAGCGGATGGGCTTGCCGGGCAGGGTGCGGGCGATGAGCTCCATCACCTGCTCGGAGTAGGCGCTGTCCCGCGGCGCCTCGAGCACCACCACGTGATCGTCGAAGCCGACGAACAGGGTGTTGTAGGCGCCGCGCACGAGA
>DASYUP010000647.1:0-4200 GCA_036001185.1 Thermoanaerobaculia bacterium | reverse complement strand
TTCTGGTTCTTCGGCGCCAGCAACGTCGAGCTGGTGGTCAAGGTGCTGGACGGGCGTTCGCTCACCGGCAGGTGGTGGGTCTACTACGGGGCGCTATCGAACGTCGAATACACGATGACGGTGACCGATACCGTGACCGGTAGTAGCAAGAGCTACCACAACCCGTCCGGCATTTTCGCCAGCGCCGGCGATACCGCCGCCCTGCCGGGCGCGGTGGTGGCGGACGGCCTGACGACGAATCCGGGGCCGCCCTCAGGCACGGCGGCCGCGGGCACCGTCTTCGCCGCCAGCAGCGGCGCCGGCACGCCCGTGGGCTCGACCTACGACGTCTACCCCTGGTACGGCATCCCCTCTGGCAGCGGCTCCATCGTTTGCAACCTCAGCGCCTCACCCTTCGACCCCGGGGTCACCTTCGATGGCGCGCCGGAAAGCCTGTCCAGCTACGGCTTCGGCCTCGCGCGCACGCCGCGGGCGGCGGAGTCCTTCCTCGACAACGGCGACGGCACTTCCACGCTTCGTCTCGAGGTCAGCGCCGACGACGGTGGCGATCTCTATCCGCTGGCCAACTGCGACGGTGTCGAGGCGACGCGTGCCTTTCTCCTCGTCGGCGCGTTCCCCGGCAGTGCGCAGCACGATCCCCTCGACTGGTCGCCGGCGCCGGTGGTGCAGTCGGCGAGCCTCGACCTGCGGCGCGACGGGGCCACGGTGATCGCCGGTCCGCGACCGCTCGACGTCGCCGCCTTCGACGCCCCGGCGGGCTGGCAGGGGTCGGCCGCCGTGGGGGCCGAGGACGCGGTCGGCAAGGGCATCGACGAGGTGGTGCTGGAACTGCTGCTGAAGAACCCCGGGGCCGGCGCCGGTTGCACTCCCAGCCCGACGCAGCTCTGCCTCAACCAGGGCCGTTTCAGGATCGCCGCCGCGTGGCAGGACTTCTCCGGCCGCAGCGGCGTCGGCACCGCGGTGCCCTTGACCGGCGACACCGGCTACTTCTGGTTCTTCGGCGCCAGCAACGTCGAGCTGGTGGTCAAGGTGCTGGACGGGCGGCCGCTCACCGGTAAGTGGTGGGTCTACTACGGGGCGCTATCCAACGTCGAATACACGATGACGGTGACCGATACCGTGACCGGCAACAGCAAGAGCTACCACAACCCGGCCGGCACCTTCGCCAGCGCCGGCGACACCGCCGCCCTGCCGTAGGTCGCTTCCCGTTGGGTGATGGCGGGGCGCGGCGGTGTCGGCCTCAGGGGCCGCTCTCCACCACCGTCCGCGCCTCGGCGATCGCCTCGTCGAGCGACCGCCGGATGACCAGCCGGGGTTGGCTCACGAGCTTCGTGGAAGGGTGGGGTGGAGGACCGCGCGGGCGGGCCGCATCCCCATTATCGGATCCGTTCCCGGGCGGCGCAAGCGCGGCCGACCACGCCGCAGGGTGGGGCGCCAAACGCTGCAATAGACTCCGCGCCGGTGAGCCCGCTGCAGGCCATCGTTCTCGCCGTCGTCCAGGGGCTCACCGAGTTCCTGCCCGTCTCCTCGTCGGCGCACCTCATCCTGCTGCCGCGCTTTCTCGGCTGGCCCGACCAGGGGCAGGTCTTCGACCTCGCCACTCACGTCGGCAGCGTCGTCGCCGTGCTGGTCTACTTCCGGCGCGAGCTGGGGCGGCTGCTGGTCGCCTCGCCGCGGCTCTTCTCGCGCCAGGCGCTGCGCACCGGCAGCGAGGCGGCGATGCTGTTCGACCTCGGCGTCGGCACCATCCCCGCCGGCCTCGCCGGGCTGCTCCTCGCCGGCTGGGTGGCGACGCGGGCCCGCGACCCCCACCTCATCGCCGCCACCTCGATCGGTTTCGGCCTGCTCCTCGCGCTCGCCGACAGGCTCGGGCGCGGCACCCAGGACGAGCGTCAGGTGAGCTGGCCGCAGGCGGTCATCATCGGCATCTTCCAGGCGTTGGCGCTGGTGCCCGGCACCTCGCGCTCGGGCGCCACCATCACCGCCGGCCGCTTCCTCGGCCTGTCGCGGCCGGGCGCGGCGCGCTTCTCGTTCCTGCTCTCGGTGCCGGTGGGTCTGCTGGTCACCGCCAAGGAGGGGCTCGACCTGCTGCACGGCCGGGGCGAGGCGGTGGGGACGCTGCCGCTGGTGCTCGGCTTCGCCGTCTCGGCCATCACCTCCTACGCGGTGATCGCCTGGTTCATCGCCTTCTTGCAGCGGCGCAGCTTGATGGTGTTCGTGGTGTACCGGGTGCTCTTGGGGGTGTTGATCCTCTGGTGGTTCCGGTAGGGGCCTACGGCAGCAATCCCCGGCGCGCCGCGTAGCGGACCAGCTCGGCGGTGTTGTGCACGCTCAGCTTGTCCATCAGGCGGGTGCGGTGGTTCTCCGCCGTCTTCGGTGAGATGCCGAGCAGCTTCGCCACCTCCTTGGTGGTCTTGCCGTCGACGACCAGGTGGAAGACCTCGCGCTCGCGGGCGGTAAGGGCACCGTAGGGATCGGAGCTCTCCTCGGGGCGGCGGTACTGCTCGGCGAGCACCCTGGCGGCGTAGGGGCCGAGGTAGCCCTGGCCGCGGGCGAGCGCGCGCACCGCCGCCAGCAGCTCGGTGGCGGCGCTGTCCTTGACCAAGTAGCCGTTGGCGCCTGCCTTGACCAGGTGCACCACGTACTCCTCCTCCTCGTGCATGGTGAGGATGAGGATGCGGGTGCGGGGGGCCTCCTGGCGGATGCGGCGCACCGCCTCGAGCCCCGACAGCCGCGGCATGCCGATGTCGAGCACCGCGACGTCGGGGTGGGTGGCCAGCGTCTTGTCGACCGCCTCGAGGCCGTCGCTCGCCTGGGCCACCACGGTGCAGTCGCCACTGGCCTCGAGGATGCTCACCACCCCCTGGCGCACGATGGTGTGATCGTCGGCCACCAGCACGCGGATCATCGCGGGTTTCCTCCCGTCCCGGCGCAGGGGACGGTGGCAAGGATGCGGGTCCCCTCACCGGGACGCGAGGCGATGTCCATGCGGCCGCCGAACAGCTCGACGCGGTCGCGCATGCCGCGCAGCCCCGAGCCATCGCCCTCGACGGCGGCGGGGTCGAAGCCACGGCCGTCGTCGCTGACCGCCAGCATCAGCTCGTCACCCGTGAGGCGGGCAGCCACCTCGGTGCGCCGCGCGCCGGCGTGTCGGGCGACGTTGTTGAGCGCCTCCTGGACGAGGCGGAAGGCGAGCGTCTCCAGCTCTGCCGGCAGCCGCCCCTCGAGGCCGGCGATGTTGATGTCGCAGGCGACGCCGTTGCGCTCGGCGAAGGTGCGGCCGAGCCAGCGCAGGGCCGGCTCCAGGCCGAGGTCGTCGAGGATCTGCGGCCGCAGCAGACGCGACAGCTCGCGGGTCTCGCGCAGCGCCTGGGTGGCGAGCTCGCCGGCGTCGCGCAGGCGCGCGCGCGCCGGCGCCGGCAGATCCGTCGCCGTCTGCTCGACGACGTCGAGCTGCTGCTTGAGGGCGGTCAGGGTCTGCCCGATGCCGTCGTGCAGCTCGCGGGCGAGCCGGCGGCGCTCCGCCTCCTGAATGCTCCACACCGAGCGCGCGAGGCCGCGGAAGCGGCGCTCGCCGGCGATCAGCTCGCCGAACAGGCGCTCGTTCTGGCGGGTGATCTCGCGCACCCGCTCGACCACCATGCGCATGGGGTCCTCGGGCGCCGCGGCGGGCGCGGGGGGCGCCTCAGCCGCGGTGCCGGCGGTGTCGGCGGCCGGACGGCGGGACGGCGCCGCCTTGTTTGGCGCCTCTTTGGGCTTTACCGCTCGCGCCTCGGCGCGGCGGTGCTCAGCGGATGGGGATCGTCGCGACAAGGTCATCCACCCCGAAGGTCATGTACCTCGGCCATGGCGTCGAAGGTCTGGCGCTGTGCCGGCGTCAGGTCGCGGCGCAGCCGTTGGAGCTCGGCCTCGGCCTGGGCGCGGGCGGCGGCGGCGGCGTCGCGCTGGCCCAGCCGCTGGAGGCCGGCGGCGAGGCTCGCCTGCAACCGCCAGGTGCCACCCCAGGGAGTGCCGGCGGGGAGCGCGGCGAGGCCCTCGCGGGCTGCCGCCGTTGCCTGGCTGGCGCGCCCGCCGGCTAGCTCGGCGCGTGCGAGGGCGGCGTCCGCCTCGAGGCCCAGCGGCACGTCGCCGCGGCGCCGCGCTTCGGCGGCCACCGATGCCAGCGCCCGTGCCGCAGTCGCGGCGTCACCCTTGGCGAGG
>DASYUP010000646.1:0-3924 GCA_036001185.1 Thermoanaerobaculia bacterium | reverse complement strand
AGGAGCTGCAGAAGGCGCGCGAGATCCAGCTGCGGCTGCTGCCCAACCACCCGCCGCAGCCGCCGGGCTACGAGCTCTCGGGAGTGAGCTTCCCCTCGCAGGCGGTGGGCGGCGACTACTTCGACTTCATCGCCGCCGAGGGCGCCGTGCTGCTCGCCGTCGGCGACGTGGCCGGCAAAGGGCTCGACGCCGCGCTCGCCATGTCGAGCCTGCACGCCTGCGTGCGCTCGCAGGTGCAGGCCGCCGTCGGGCCGCTCGCCGACTCGCTCGCCGAGCTGGTGCGGCGGGTCAACGGCTACCTGGTGGACACGCTCCCTTACAACAAATTCGCCACCCTGTTCTGCAGCGCCCTCGACCCGCAGCGACACCTGCTCTCCTACGTCAACGCCGGGCACAATCCACCGCTGCTGGTGCGGCGCGATGGCAGCGTCGAAGAGCTCGCCGCCACCGGCATGCCGGCGGGCCTCGGCAAGGAGGCGACCTACGAGCTGCAGAGCCGCGAGCTCGGCCCCGGCGACGTGTTGCTCGCCTACAGCGACGGCGTCACCGATGCCAGCCCCGAAGGCCTCGGCGGCGAGCCGCTGGGCAGCGACGGTCTGGCGGCGATGGTGCGGCCGCTGCGGCACCTGCCGGCCCGCGAGCTGATCGGTCGACTGGATGACGCGCTCGCCGAGCTGATGGCCGGCACCGAGCCTGCCGACGACATGACTCTGGTGGTAGCGAAACGAACGGAATGACGGCGACCCTTGGCACGCGACCAGCGGCAGCCAGCCGGCGCTGACCGCGCTATGCTGGGGCTCTCATGTTTCGACGCCCCGTTCCCCTGGTGGCCGGTGGCGCCCTTGTTCTCGCGCTGCTGCTCACCCCCATCGCGCTACCGGCCGCTTCCCCGCGCTGGTCGTATGCCGGAGAGCAGGGGCCGGAGCGCTGGGGTTCGCTCGATTCCGACTTCGCCGCCTGCGCCAGCGGCCACCAGCAGTCCCCCATAGACCTCACCGCGGCCGCTCCGAGCGACCTCCCCGACCCGCAGATCGCCTACCAGGCAAGCGCCGGGCGCATCGGCGACACCGGCCACGGCGTGCAGGTCGATCTCGAGCCGGGGAGCTGGCTGACCCTCGACGGCACGCCCTATGCGCTGCTGCAGTTCCACTTCCACTCGCCCAGCGAGCACACCATCAACGGCAGCAGCTTCCCGGCCGAGCTGCACTTCGTGCACCGCGCCGAAACCGGGGCGCTCGCCGTCGTCGGCGTCTTCATCACCGTCGGGGCGGAGAACCCGACGGTGGCGGCGCTGCTCTCGGCGCTGCCTGGCAAGGTGGGCAAGGAGGCGCGGCTGGCGGAGGGGGTCGATCCCGCGGCTCTGCTGCCCGCGGATCGCCGCACCTATCGCTACGCCGGATCGCTCACCACGCCGCCCTGCACCGAGCGCGTGAGCTGGCTGGTGATGGCGTCGCCGATCCAGGTGTCGCGGACGCAGATCTCCGCTCTCGCCCGGGCACTGCACGGCAACAGCCGCCCGGTGCAGCCGCGCCAGTCCCGCCCGCTCGTGCTCGACACGTCACCGTAGCGAACGGACGGGCGGTGTCGGGTCTGGTGTAGGGGCGGGGCTTGTCTGTACGACCCCGCCCGTCTTCGCCACGCCACCGCGCTCAGGATTCGCGAGCCACCGCCACCGGGTCGATCCCCAGCTCTTCTAGCATCTCCTGCAAGCGCGTGAACTTGACCCGCGGCCGGCCGAGAGGCTTGCCACGCTCGACCTCACGGGCGTCGAGGCGCCGCCACTCTGCGTAGTCGACGGGCCGCACGCCGCGGGCGGCGAGCAGCGCCGGGACGGCGGCGGGGTCGGTGGCGGCGGCGGGCAGGGGTTGCACGGTCGGCAGGTCAGCGCGCATTGCCTGCACAGTCTCGGCTGCGTCGAGCTTGTTGCTGCCGATGAGGCCGGTCGGACCGCGCTTGACCCAGCCGACGACGTATTCGCCGGGTACCTGCTTGCCCGCCGCGTCCACCACGCGACCTTCGCGGTTGGGCACCACGCCGCGACGGCTGTCGTAGGGGAGATCGACGAGCGGCAGCGACTTGTAGCCGATGGCGCGAATCACCATTGTCACCGGCAGCTCCTCGGTCTCGCCGGTGCCCACCGCGGCGACTCCCCCGCGGGGGTCCGCCTCCAGCCGATTGCGCTCGAGCCGCAGGCCGGCCACCTTGCCGTCAGCGCCCAGGATCTCCACCGGTGAGACGAGGAAGCGCAGCCGGATCTGCACCTTCGTCGGGTCGGGCGGCACCTGCGCCAGCGCGCGGAGGATCTCCTGGTTCTTCTCGGCGGCGCGATCGCCGGCCAGCTCGGCAGCGCTCGCCGGGTCGACCTCCAGCTCGCCAGGCTCGACGACCAGCTGCACGCCCGCGAGCTCGGCCAGCTCCTTGAGCTCGGGCGGCGAGCACTTCGCCTGCACCGGCCCCCGCCGGGCCAGCACCCAGATCTCGCGGATACCGGCGCCGCGCAACCGCTCGAGGGCGTGGTCGCCGATGTCGGTGGTGGCCAGCTCCTCGGCGCGGCGCGCCAGCACGCGGGCGCAGTCCATCGCCACGTTGCCGATGCCAACGACCGCCACTCGATCGTGGCGCAGCTCGAAGAGGCGGTCGGCGAGATCGGGGTGGCAGTTGTACCAGGCGACGAACTCGGTCGACGAGTAGCTGCCCTCGAGCTCCTCACCGGGGATGCCCATCGAGCGGTCGGCCTGTGCACCCACCGCGTAGACGACCTGGTGGTAGTGCCGCCGCAGCTCCTCGCGCGAGAGGTCGCGGCCGAGGTGGACGTTGCCGAAAAACCGCACCCGCGGATCCTGCGCCGTCTTGTCGAAGACGCGGATGACGCTCTTGATCTTCTGGTGATCGGGAGCGACCCCGTAGCGCACCAGACCGAAGGGCGCGGCGAGGCGATCGAAGACGTCGACGGTGACCACCAGGCCCGGCTCGGCGAGCAGCGCGGCGACGGCGTACATCCCCGACGGGCCGCTGCCGACGACGGCCACGCGCAGGGGGTGCTCGGCGGTTCCTGCGGGGTCGCCCATGGCGGATCGCGGCGCAGGATAACACGCACCGCCGCAGTGCGGCATGCGCGTGGCGAACAGCGCCCGGCCTCAGCTGAGCCGCTCGCGGCTGCCGGCCAGCCGGGCGCGCAGCAACGACAGTTGCCCATCCAGGCGATCGAGCTCGCGCTCGAGGGCGGCGAGGTCCGAGAGCTGCGATTCCATCCGCCGGCGCGCCTCGTCAGCGGTGCGCTTCATGGCGAGCGGCGATGGTGGCGAAAGGGCCTTCGTCAGTTCCACGGCCGTCGCGGTTTGCAAGACGCCTGCCGAGTAGTGTGACCGGGCCGCGGGGGACATGACCGAATTTGGTCCCCCAAATTCGGATCGTGTCCCCGCCTCCCCCCAAGTCAGCGCAGTGGAGCCTTCTCTCCCCTCCCTCCCCACCTCATCGCGCTTTGAGCCTTACGGACTGACCAGGTCGCGAGGCGTTCCTGGGGCAAGAGGCACCGCCATTGACCACGCGCGCACGCTTGCTGACTTTCTCCCAGCCCTTGTTCGCCAGCACGCAGCGCGCGGTGCATTGACCACCGCCAGTGCTCTTGCCCCAGGGAAGGCCCGTCACCCTGGTCAGACCGTAAGACGTTAAGCGCGGTGCGAGGCCAAGGTCGGTTGCAGCGGCTCCACGTTGGCTGAGCTCGAGACAGTGCTGCGGTTCACCACCGAGGGTGCTGGCGTTGTCACCGCGAGAGGCGTCTGCGGTCGGGGCCGGGGGCCGCTGCGGCGGGACCTCCCGGAGGGCGCTTCGCTGCCCTCGCGAGATCGACGCCGCCCCGTGCGCCCGGAGGGCGGAGGCGCGCGCTCTTGCTCTCCCCTACCACATGGCGCGCGCCGGTCCCGC
>DASYUP010000645.1:0-3231 GCA_036001185.1 Thermoanaerobaculia bacterium | reverse complement strand
TCCTCGAGCCGATCTGGAACCGCCATCACGTGGAGAACGTGCAGATCACCATGGCCGAGGAGTTCGGCGTCAAGGGACGCGGCCGTTTTTACGATGAGGTGGGCGTGATCCGCGACGTGGTGCAGAACCACTTGCTGCAGGTGGTGAGCTACCTCGCCATGGAGGCGCCGGCCCTGGCGCACGGGGACCCCGCCTCGTCTGGCGAGGCCATCCGCGGCGAGCAGGCGAAGGTTCTCCACACGGTGCGCCCGCTCGACCTCGACAACCTGGTGCGCGGCCAGTTCCGCGGCTATCGCGACGAGCCCGGCGTGGCCCCCGACTCCTACATGGCGACGTACGCCGCGCTGCATCTCTACGTCGACTCGTGGCGCTGGGAGGGGGTGCCCTTCTACGTGCGCGCCGGCAAGTGCCTGGCGAAGACGGTCACCGAGGTGGTGGTCGAGCTCAAGCGCCCACCGCACGTGGTGTTCAAGGAGCCGCCGCCCAAAGATGGCAACTACGTGCGCTTCCGCCTCTCGCCGCAGGTGGCGATCGCCGTCGGCGCGCGCGCCAAGAAGCCCGGCGAGCAGATGGTCGGCGAGCCGGTCGAGCTGTCGGTCTACGAGGGCCCCGAGCAGGGCAAGAACGGGCGGCTCGACGCCTACGAGCGGCTGCTCGGCGACGCCATGGCCGGCGAGCCGACGCTGTTCGCCCGCCAGGACGTGGTGGAGGCGGCGTGGGCGATCGTCGATCCGGTGATCCACGGGCCCAGCCCGCTCCACGAGTACGAGTGCGGTACCTGGGGCCCCCCCGAGGCCGACCGCCTGGTGGAGCAGGTCGGCGGCTGGAACACCCCGGCGTAGGGTGCGAGCGCGGCGATGACCACCCGTCTCTACCTCGTGCGCCACGGCGCCACCCAGCTCACCGCCGAGGACCGCTTCTCCGGCGCCGGCGGCGTCGAGCTCTCCGACGAGGGCTGCTGGCAGGCGCGGCAGCTGTCGGCCCGGTTGGCGGGCGAGGGGATCTGTGCCGTCTTCTGCAGCCCGCTCTCGCGCACGGTGGAGACGGCGCGCATCCTGGCGCAGCCCTGGGGGCTGGCGCCGCTGCCGCGCGAGGGCCTGCGCGAGATCTCCCACGGTCACTGGGAAGGGCTCACCCGCCGGGAGGTCGAAGAGCGCTTCCCCGACGAATACGCCGCCTGGGACGCCGACCCCTTCACCTTTGCGCCGCAGGGAGGGGAGTCAGGGGTGGCGGTGCTGGCGCGGGCGCTGCCGGTGCTGCGCGACATCGTCGTCACCCACGCCGGCCAGCGGGTGCTGGTGGTGTCGCACAAGGCGACCCTGCGGCTGCTGCTGTCGAGCGTCCTCGGCTTCGACATGCGCGGCTACCGCGATCGCCTCGACCAGGCGCCGGCCTGCCTCAACGTCCTCGAGTTCCGCGACCCGGTACGCGCCCGCCTGATGCTCTTCAACGACACCTCGCACTACGCCCACCAGCCGCGGGTGCCGGCGCAGAACCAGTCGAAGTGGTGGGACGAGGAAGCGGCCGCTCAGACCCCGTGAAGGAATTGGCCGTCGAGGCCCCTCGTCGCTACGCTCCTCGGCGCTGAGCCCGCCGCGCGCACGGTCGTGCGCGCTCTGGGCTCAGCCCGGCGGCACGCCGAGGTAGGACCCCGCCATCTTCAAGCTGTTGTAGAGGTTCGCCGGGTCCTGCGCCAGGCTCTGGGCGAACAGCTCCTCGGCGTGGGCGCGGTCGCCGTGCAGGTTGTAGTAGACGCCCACCTCGGCGAGGAAGTCCTCGTCTTTGGGATCGAGCGCGACCACCTTGTCGAGTATCGGCTTCGCCTTGTCCCACTGCTTGGCCTCGAGGTAGATGCGCGCCACCCGCATGTAGTCGCCCGACTTGGCCTTGGCGCCCAGGTAGCGATCGAAGAGCGCCTGCCCCTCGGCCTGGTGTCCCGACAGGTAGTGCACCCGGCCGACGGCGATGTTCTCGAAGCTGCCGTCCTCGGCCAGCGTCTGTGCCGTTTGCAGCAGCGCCGCGGCGGCCGCCGCCGGCGCCTTGCCGCTGTATGCCGAGGCGTCGATCTTCACCTTCGAGGCCGCCCAGCCGGCGACCGCTCCCAGCAGGTAGAGACTCACACCGCCGATCCACACACGCTTGCTACCCATCCTTGCCTCCTTTGACGAGAGGTCGAATCTACACCGGGCAAGGATCTTGCGCTCGAGTGCGGCATGGCCGATCGAAGCGCCATCCACCGCCTCCCTCCGCGACGGGCGGCGCGCCCGGGGCTGGCGCCGCTGCTGCTACTGCTGCTAGTGCTGCTGATCCCCGTAAGCGGCGCGCCCGCGCCCGCTGGCGCCACCGTCTCCGCCGGCGGCGACCCCTCACCGCTCCGCCTGGTCGTCAACATCCCCGCCCTGCGCCTCGACGTCTACGAGAACGGAGCCCTCGCCGCCAGCTACCCGGTCACCGTCGGCAAGCCCTCCGACCCCACTCCCGAGGGGCACTATCGCCTGCAGCGGGTGGTCTGGAACCCCTGGTGGCATCCGCCTTTCAACCGCCGTCCCATGGACCGCGTCACACCGCCCGGACCGCAGAACCCGATGGGCAAGGTGAAGCTCTTCTTCACCCACATGTATTACCTGCACGGCACGCCGAAGCTGCACGAGATCGGCGTCCCCGCCTCGCGCGGCTGTGTGCGGTTGCGCAATGCGGACGCCGTCGCCCTGGCGCTGCTCGTGCATCGCCACGCCGTGGCGCCGCTGCCGGCGGCCAAGCTCGACGAGCTGACCAGCACGCGGAGCTGGCGCACTCACGAGTACCCGCTCGTCGGTGACGTGCAAATCGATCTCCTGTATCAGCTCGCCGAGGTTGGCAGCGACGGGGTTCTGCACGTCTACCCCGACTTCTACCACGAGGCCACGCTGCCGCTGCCCGAGCTCGCCGCTCGCGCCGTCGTGGCGGCCGGCCATCCGCGCGAGCTCGTCGACCTGCAGGCGCTGGTGGCGGCGATCGGCACGGCGCCGGAGGCACCGCTGTCGCTGCCGGTCGCGGACTTGTTGCTGGCCGAGGACGGCGCTGACACTGCGGTTGCGGGCATCTCCACGGGCAACGAAGGGAGCAAGCCCTTGCCATAGGATCCGCCCGAACCCCGGGAGGATCCATGCCCCATCCGCGCCGCGGCGTCTCACTCCTCTGCCTCGCGCTCCTGCTGCCGCTGCTACTGGCGGCGGCGCCGCCGTCGCCGCC
>DASYUP010000644.1:0-2160 GCA_036001185.1 Thermoanaerobaculia bacterium | reverse complement strand
CGGCACCCAGCGACGGCCGCGGATGACTGGCCTCCCAGCGCTCGTGCCACGCCTCCTCCGCTTCCAGCCCGCAGGGCTCGAGGCGGATCAGGGCGTCGAGGGCCTCACGGTCGGCGGGCTCATCGTCCACCAGCTGGGCGCCGCGGTGGACCACCCGCCAGCGCTCGGGCTCGTCAGCGTCGGTTGCCGACCGCACGCGTGCAAGATCCTTCCGGATCTCCTGCCGCAGCACCTCGTGTTCGGCCGGTGGCGCGACCGCGAAGGAGAGCTCCCAGATCTTCGGCAGGTCGTGCCAGGAGTGCAGCGCTGCCGGCTGCTGCCGGAAGGCCGCAAGGCGCTGCTGCCAGAAGTCCAGCGTGCCGACGCGTCGCTGATAGAAGGCCACGTCCGCGAGCCGCTCCGGGCAGAGATCGAGGAATCGCGCCAGCGAGGCGGCCGCTGCCGGGGCGTCGGGAGGTGTGCCCCTCATCCCCACCTGGATCATCGCCATCTGCGCCCACGGCAGGGTCGCATCGGCCGCCGCCGCCTTGGCGGAAGAGCGCGGCGGCTTCCTTCTCGGTTGCCGCCACGTTCAGCGCCCGGCCGTAGAGGAAGAGGTAGCGCGCGGCGGCGGGATGTGCGTCGCGTAGCGCCCGGTAGCGGGCCACCATCGCCTTGTTCCCATCCGCATCGTCGCGCTCGAGATCCTGCAGCGCGCGGTGCACGAGGATGGCGTCGGGCTCGGCTGCCAGTTCACGCTCGAGCACCTCGCGGGCGGCGCCCCGACAACCGTCGGCAGCCCGACAGCCGCGACGAGCGACATCCGCCGCCGCGAGCGCAGCCGCCACTGCGGGGGTCGGTGCACAAGCCGACGGCACCGTGCCGGGCGAGGCGATGACGGGCCGCACCGGCAGCGCCACGGCGACGACGACGAGGGCGACGAGTCTTCGGCGCATGGGCAGCTTCCTTTGATACGGTCGCCGGGTGGTGGAAGCCTATCCCCAGTTGCACGAGCCTTGCCTGCAGGAGCGCTACGCCCCCGCCAACGCCTGCTTCGGTTGTGGCCCCGCCAATCCGCGCGGGTTGCGCATCCGCAGCTTCCCCGCCGCCGACGACCCCGACACGCTGGTCTGCACCTGGACTCCGGAGGCCCACCACGAGGCGTTCGAGAACGTGCTCAATGGCGGCATCGTCGGCACGTTGCTGGACTGCCACAGCAACTGGACCGCCACCTGGCACCTGATGCGTCGCGATGGGCTCGATCGGCCGCCCTGCACGGTGACGGCGGAGTTTCACGTGCGTATGCGGCACCCGACACCCAGTAGGGTGTCGCTGACGCTGCGGGCACGCATCGTCGAGTCGAGCGGGCCGCGCGTGAAGGTGGCCGCCGAGCTCTCCAGCGGTGACAAGGTCACCGCCACCTGCGAGGGGACGTTCGTGGCGGTAGGGCCGGGTCACCCGGCGTACCACCGCTGGTGAGGTGGGCGGCTACGCCGGTGCCGGTGCCGGCGCCGCCGCCCGGAAGAGCGCCAGCTCGGCCTCGTCCTGCGTCGCCAGCCAGCCGGCCAGCCGCCGACCCAGTGCGAACCCGAGCGACATGCCGCCACCGTTGAAACCGCAGGCGTATGCGGCTGCCGGCACGCCGGGGACGCTGCGTACCCACGGCAGCCCGTCGGAAGTGCGGGCGATGGTGCCCGCCCACCGGTGTAGCACCGGCAGGCGCTCGGCGGAGGGGAAGAGCTCCTGCAGCGCCGCCTCCAGGCGGGCCTGGCCGGCGGCGGTCGGAGTCTCGAGGAAGCCGCCCCCGTCCGCGTCGCCGCTGCCGCTGGTCGCCAGCAGCGTGCCATCGGCGAGCTGCCGCAACGAGAACCCCTGCGGCCCCACCACCCAGAGGCCGTGGATGCGCCGCGATGCCGGCGCCGTGGCCAGCGCCTCGACCCCCACCGGCTGCAGCCGGCTGGCGAGCGCCGGCACCAGCGGCGCCACGTGGGCATCGAGGGCGAGCACCACCGCGCGCGCCACCATCTCGCCGCCGGCCCAGCTCACCCGCACACCCTCGCCCGCCGCCTCCAGGCCCCGCACCGCGACTCCCTGCCGCACCTCCGCTCCCGACAGCGCCAGCATGCCGCGACACAGTGCCACCGGGTCGACGCCGCCGTCGCCGTCGACGTAGAGCGCGCC
>DASYUP010000643.1:0-6811 GCA_036001185.1 Thermoanaerobaculia bacterium | reverse complement strand
CACAAGGCGGCGGTCTTCGTCGCCGCCACCGCCAATGATCTCGGCGCCGTGCCGCCGGAGCTGCTGCGCAAGGGGCGCTTCGACGAGATCTTCTTCATCGACCTGCCGGCGGCCGCCGAGCGGCGCGAGATCCTCGCCATCCACCTGCGGCTGCGCAAGCAGGACGTCGGGCGCTTCGACCTCGACGAGCTGGCGCTCTTGACGGACGGCTTCAGCGGCGCCGAGCTCGAACAGGCGGTGGTCGCCGCCCTCTACGGCATGCTCGCCGACGGCGCCACCAGCCTCACCCCCGAGCGGCTGCGCCAGGAGATCGCTGCCACGGCGCCGCTCGCCACCACCCAGCGCGAGCGCATTGCCGTGCTGCGCAACGACGCGCGGGGACGGTTCGTGTTCGCCAACTAGGGCGGTCCTGGTCCGAGCCTGGCCGGCGCTGGGGTGGGCCCCTCAGCGCCCTGCCCAGCTGCCCCAGCCATCCACCTCGCCCGATTCGAAGCCGTCGTCGAAGATCAGGGGGTCGGTGGCGGCGACGATCCGCCGGCAGGTGGAGAGCTCCGAGGTGAGGCCGGTGTCCGCGAAGGTCACCACGTAGGTACCCACCGGTCGGGCGGCCCCCTCGGCGACGAAGCGCAGATTGCCGACGACGTCGCTGGTCGAGGCCAGGGCCGGCCAGTCCTGGCTGCCGGCGCCTTCACCATGGCGGCTGGGGTCGCAGGTGTCGGTGAACAGGAAGTGAATCCGCACCTGCAGGCGCGGCTGCGTCCGCAGGACGCCTGCCAGGTGGAGGGTAGCGTTACGCAGACGCGCCTCGGCCAGCACCGGGAAGTTCTGCGTCTGCACGCCGTCCACCGGTCCATCGCCCAGGTTGTTGGGCGTCACCCCGGCGCCGGCGAGGTCCACGCCCAGGGCATTGTTGGCGGAGTAGTCGTTGATCAGCACCCGGGCGCTGCTGCTGGCAGAGACGCGCACCCCGGCGGCTCCGTTGCCGAGGATGTGGTTGCGGAAGGCGCGGTCGGTGTCGCCGATGCGGGCGCTCGTCACGCCGCCGCCGACCGTCACGCCGTTGCCGCTGTTGGAGCCGATGACATTCGCCATCAGGGCCGTGCCCCCCGTGGTGATGCCGTCGATCACCACCCCCGAGCCGTGGTTGCCCGTGACGTTGTTGCCCGCGATGCCGGTGCCGGTGGCGCCGGCGTAGACGTCGATGCCGTCGCCGTTGTTGGGCAGAACGATGTCGGCGAACATGGCGAGGCCGATGCGGTTGCCGACGACTTCGTTGTCGTTGGTGCCGGCGCCGCCGACTAGAATGCCAGACCCGTTGTTGCCACTGACCGTATTGCCGAGCGTCGGGTCGCTCCAGCCGATCATGTTGTCGTGGCTGCCGTTTCTGACGACGATGCCGCCGTTGTTGCCGTGGACCTCGTTGCCGACGACGCCGATCTGGTTCTTGCGCACGGTGTTGCCGTGCGTGGCGGAGTCGGCGACGTCGACACCGGGGCCGGCGTTCCAGGCGATGGTGTTGCCGCTGACGACATTGTCGCTCGCTCCGTCGCGCAGCGTGATCCCCCCCTGCGTATTGCCGGCGTTGCCTTGGTAGCCGAGGAAGTTGTCGCTGACGACGTTGCCTGAGGTCCCGCCGTTGGCCAGGAAGATCCCCCAGCTGTTGCCGCCGATGACGTTGCCGCGCAGCTGGTTGCTCTGGGCACCACCGACGACGGCGATGCCCGAGCCTCCATTGCCGACGGCCCCGCCACCGCTCTTGATGCCGATGTTGTTGGCGACCACCTCGTGCCCGGTGGTTCCCGCCATGCGAATGCCCACACCATCGACGCCGTTGCCGGCGATGAAGTTGTTGACGATCTTGGCGCCCGTTGCCCCCTCCTGGATCCGCACGCCGTCGCTGGTGTTGGGAACTGCCCTGGTGCGACTGGGGTCGAGACCGATGGTGTTGTATTCGACCAACGTCCCCGTGGTGCCGGCGTTGTAGATGCCGACGCCATTCGAGGCGTTGCCGGAGATGAGGTTCGAGAGCCGCCCCGGGTTGATGAAGTCCGAGCCTGTACCGATGATCGTGTCGTCGGCGCCGCCGTAGATGCGGATGCCCTCGGCGTTGGCGCGCGGTGCGCTGCCGTCGGCGGTAGTGCCCACGCGGTTGCCGAGGATGGCGTTGCCGTCGCTGTCTTCGTCGGCGATGTCGACACCAGGGCCGCCGTTGGCGGCGATGACGTTCTCCCAGATGGTGTTGGAGCTGGCCCCGGCGTCGAGGCGCACCCCCGCCCCGCGATTGCCCTTGGCGATCACACCGCTCTCGTCGAGACCGATGTAGTTGTTGCGCACCTGGTTGACGGCGCTGGCGCCGGTGATGCGCACGCCGCCGCCGCGATTCGAGTTGATGTAGTTGCGGAAGGTGGCGTCGGGGCCGCCGATCGTGGCGCCGCGTACGTTCTCCAGGAGGACGCCGTCGCCGCCGTTGCCGGCATCGCCCAGCGTCTCGTCGTCGCCGATCCAGTTGTTGCGGATGTCGATGCTGAAGTCCGACGGACTGTCGTACGCCGGGTTGACGAGGACGTGAATGCCGTGCGAGGTGCTGTGCACGATGCTGTTGCCGTTGGCAAAGCGGTCACCAGGGTCACCGACGGTGAGGCCGTCGGGATTGCGCGCCCCCGGGTCGTCACGCGCCGCCTCGATGGCGACGCCGTTGCCGTCGAAGGTGGAGCCGCGCACGGTGAGGTTCTTGCAGCCTCCGCAGGAGATGCCGAAGGGGAAGCCGACGATGGTCATCCGCTCGACGGTGTAGGGACCGTCGCCCGCGAGCGAGATGGCGGCGACCGGTTGGCCGGCGGCGTCGAGCGTGCTGGGACCGCGCAGGGTGTCGCCGGGTCCCAGGTGGAGCGGCGACCCACCTCCCGGCCAGAGGATCCTCAGCGGGACCTGGAAGGTGATCACGTCGGCGACGCCGCGACCGATCTGGCCCGGCGAGGAGGGAGTCAAGCAGTCCGGCGGCAACAGGATCCAGGTGACGCCATCGATCTGGCTCGCCTCGTGGTCCGAGAAGCAATGGGGTGTGCGGCTGTCGGCCAGGGCGATGGCTTCCGGCAGGGTCAGCTCGAAGTCGACCCACCCCGTCCACGACGCGCTGTCGACGCGCAGCGTGGCGGGGTGGGCGGCCGTGGTTGCGGAGACGGCTGCCAGCAGCAGCGCTCCGGACACCAGCGGTCGGGACCGCTGGCGACGTCGGCGGCCGGCACTCACCGGCGTCCGGGTCTTGCCTCGCGAAGGGTTGGGGGTGCCCATGGGGTGTATCTCCTCAGCAGTTGGCGCGGGCAGGATGCGCCGCGGTCCACACTCCGGTCTTGAGGAAGGCTCCAGGGATTCGTGAGGAGACCGAGACCCACTGGCCACGCCGGAAGGTCGCAAACGCCGTGCTAGGCTGCAACCCGTCCGCGCCGCGGTGCTGGAAACCCTTGGCTCTCTATCTCTTCGGGCCCTTCGAGATCGACGGCGATCGGTTCGAGCTGCGCCGGGCCGGGGTCGCCGTTCGGGTCGAGCCGCGGGTCCTCGAGCTCATCGTCTACCTGGCGGCCCGGCCGGAGCGGATCGTCAGCAAGGACGAGCTCATCGCCGAGGTCTGGGGCGGGCGGTTCGTCACCGAGAGCGCCGTCAGCCGTTGTGTCGCCGAGGCGCGGCGCGCACTGAGCGCGGAGGGGCTGGAGGAAGCCCCGATCCGCACCATTCACGGCCGCGGCTACCGCTGGGTGGCGGGCGGTCCGCCACCGGCGCCGAGTGCTGCCGTAGAGAACGAGGCGCCGCCCGTCGGCGCAAGACCCTCGTCATCGCGAGGAGCGCAGCGACGAAGCGATCTCGCCTGTGGCGAGGGGCCGGCAGGCCCCGTGGCCAACGTCGAGATCGCCACGGGCCCTACGGGCCTTCGCGATGACGGTTGGTCGCCGCCGGGACCAGCGCTCCCAGTCACGACGAAGCACGCCGCCTTTGCGGCGGCGACCTCGACACCCAGCCGCCGCGCCTGGCTGCTGGCCGTCATGGTCGCGGCCGCCGCAGTCACGCTCGTCACCGTCGCCCTCTGGCGCCGCGCCCCGGCCCGCTCACCGCCAGAGACGGCGACCACGGGGCGGGCGCCGTTGCGGACGATCGCCATCCTGCCGCTGAGCGTCCCCGGCGGCGACCGCGAGCTCCAGCTCCTCGGTCTGTCCCTCGGTGACCTGCTCAGCCAACGCCTGCAGGCCGTCCCCGGTCTCGCCGTCCGCGACCCTTCGCAGGTCGGCGGCTCCGCCGTCTCCGACCAGGAGGTGGCCGCCGCCGCTCGCCGCGCCGGCGCGCGCTTCGCCCTCGGTGGCTCGCTGCGCCGCGCCGAGCGGCAGCCCCGCGCCCGCCTCCAGCTCACCCTCTTCGACGTGCGGTCGTCGCGTGACGTCGTCAAGTCTTCGGTCTTCTGGTACGAGCTCCCCCTCCTCGCGCAGGACGGTGACCTGCGCGCGCTGCTCGCCGCCCGCGAGGGGATCGTGCGCGAGGCGCTGCAGACGCTCGCGCCGGTCTTCGTCGAGCAGCCGAGCCCGAGCAGCGATCCCCGCAGCGCCGAGGCGTTTCGGCTCTATCTGATGGCCGTCGAGCGCATCGGCGAGCTCGCCTGTGCCGGCACCACGCCGGTCGACCTCCTCCACCAGTCGCTGGCCATCGACGACCGCTACGCCAGCGCCTGGGAAGCGCTCGGCTTTGCCGAATACAACGAGGCCTGGGCCTGCGGCGGCGCGTCAGCGCACCAACGCGCCGCCCTGGCGGCCCTCGACCGCGCGCTGGCCATCGCTCCCAGCATGCGGGCCCTCGGCTTCAAGGCGGTGATGCTGGTTGAGCTCGGGCGCCTCGCCGAGGCCCACGAGTTGCTGCAGGCGGCCCTGCGCCGGTACCCACGCAACCCCGACCTGCGCTTCGAGCGCGCCTATGCCCTCCTCTACGGCGGGCAGCTCGACCTCGCCGCCCGCGAGGTCCTGACCGCCGTCGGCGACGACCCCGGTCTGCTCACCGCGCGCGGCTGGACTCCCAACGCCCTCCTCTACCAGGGCAAGATCGATCGCTTTCTGGCCCTGCTGCCCGAGACCGACGCGCCGCTCTATGCCTTCTATCGTGGGCTGGCGGAGCTGCGCCGGGGCCGAGTCGCCGCCGCTCGCACGGCGCTGAAACCGGCGCTGCGCAGCAGCCCGGCCGATGTCTTCGGCCGTCTCTCGCAGGCACTCCTCGCCGACATCGACGGCGAGCACGAAGACGCCCGCTTCATCGTGCGCCAGCTCTGGCGGCAGCGGCGGGAGCTCGGCGCCCAGGATGGCGAGATGACCTACAAGCTGGCGTTGCTGCTGGCCATGGCGGGCGACCGCGACGAAGCGCTGGCGCGGCTGGAGGAGGCGATCGACGAGGGGTTCTTCTGCGTCGAGTGCTTCGAGCGCGACCCGACGTGGGCACCCCTGCGCAGCGACGCCCGTTACCGCACCGCGCTCGACCGCGCCCGCGCGCGGCAGGCGCGGCTGCGCGAGGAGCTCCGCTTGCGCGGCGTGGCCCTTCAAGTCACGGCTGTCGAAGGCGGCCGCCAGCGAACGCAGCGGCCCGCGTGATCACGAGTGGCCCACCGCGCACCCGCTACGCCGCCTCGGCGGCGCGGTCGGCCTTGAGCAGGCAGCGCGCCGCCGCCAGCCGGGCGATGGGCACCCGGTAGGGCGAGCAGGAGACGTAATCGAGCCCCACGGCATCGAAGAAGGCGACCGAGTGGGGCTCGCCGCCGTGCTCGCCGCAGATGCCGAGCTTGAGCGACGGCTTGGTCTGCCGGCCGCGCTCGCAGGCCATCGCCACCAGCTGCCCCACACCCTCCTGGTCGAGCCGCTCGAAGGGGTCGACGGCGAGCACGCCCTGCTGCAGGTACTGCGGCAGGAAGTGGCCGACGTCGTCGCGCGAGAAGCCGTAGGTCATCTGCGTCAGGTCGTTGGTGCCGAAGGAGAAGAAGTCGGCGTGGGCGGCGATGCGGTCGGCCACCACGCAGGCGCGCGGCACCTCGATCATCGTGCCGATGAGCACCGCAAGCGGGGTGCGCTCTTCGGCGAGCACGCGGTCCACCACCGCCTGCGTCTCGCGCCGCAGCAGCACCAGCTCCTCCTCGCTACCCACCAGCGGCAGCATGATCTCGGGCAGCACCTCGTCCCCCGCGCGCTTGCGGACGCAGCCGGCGCGCACGATCGCCTCCACCTGCATGCGGTAGATGTCGGGAGCGGTGATGCCGAGCCGGCAGCCGCGATGGCCCAGCATGGGGTTGACCTCGTGGAGGGAGTGCACCGTTTCCCCGAGGCGCTCCGGGGCGACGCCAATCTGCGCCGCCAGATGGGCAATGGCCTTGGGCTCGTGGGGCAGGAACTCATGCAGCGGCGGGTCGAGCAGCCGCACGGTCACCGGCAGCCCGTTCATCACCGCGAAGATGCCCTCGAAGTCCTGCTGCTGTACCGGCAGCAGGTGATCGAGGGCGGCCCGGCGCTCACCCTCGTCGTGGGCGAGGATCATCTGCCGCACCCAGGCGATGCGGTCGTCGGCGAAGAACATGTGCTCGGTGCGGCAGAGGCCGATTCCCTGGGCCCCGAAGGCGCGCGCCACCCGCGCGTCCTCGGGGGTGTCGGCGTTGGCGCGCACCCGCAGGCGGCGCACCTCGTCGGCCCAGCCGAGCAGACGGGCGAAGGCATGGGCGGGGCGTGGGTCCTCGGCCGGCACGCCGTCGACCACCTGGCGCAGCACCGGCGACGGGTAGGGCGCCAGGCTGCCGGCG
>DASYUP010000642.1:0-5302 GCA_036001185.1 Thermoanaerobaculia bacterium | reverse complement strand
GGGCCATGGCGTGCAGGCCCGGCTGGTCGAGCAGCCCGAGCAGCGGCTCGAGGTACGAGCGGTGGGGAGCGAGCAGCGCCTGCCGCACGGTCGGCACCGCGCCGTGCACGCCGGGCGCGTTCGGCAGCGGGTCGTCGATCGCGAGCCCGAGGTCGTCGAAGAGGACGCGCCGGGCGAGCGAGTAGCCGTTGGTGTGGAGGCCCGCCGAGGGGAGCCCGAGGAGCCGGTCGCCGACTCTCACGCGCGCCGGGCCGAGCAGGCGGTCGCGCTCGACGAGCCCGACGATGAAGCCGACGAGCTCGTAGTCGCCCGGCTGGTAGAAGCCCGGCATCTCGGCGGTCTCGCCGCCCAGCAGGGCGCAGCCGTTCGCGCGGCAGCCGGCGGCGACGCCGCCGACCAGCGCCACCACCTGCGCCGGCTCCAGCACCCCCGCCCCCACGTAGTCGAGGAAGAAGAGCGGCCGCGCTCCCTGCACCAGGATGTCGTTGACGCAGTGGTTGACGAGGTCGCGGCCGACCGAGGAGAAGTCGTCGGCCAGGCGCGCCACCGCCAGCTTGGTGCCCACCCCGTCGGCGGAGGCGACCAGCACCGGGTCACGGTGGCCGTGGCCGAGGGCGAAGAGGCCGCCGAAGCCGCCGAGCTCGGAGAGCACGCCAGGCACCACCGTCGAGCGCACCAGCTCCTTGACGGTGGCGAGGGCGGTGTCCTGGGCGTCGATGTCGACGCCCGCGGCGCGGTAGGCGTCCTCGCGCAAGTCCCTATTCGCCGCCTTCGGCGCGGATGGGGAAGAGCAGTCGCTGGCGCGCGTCCTCGCCGCCCATCGGCACCCGGTACTCGCCGGTCCAGCAGGCGGTGCAGTAGCTCTCCGGCGCGCCCGAGACCGAGCGCAGCATGCCGTCGAGCGAGAGATAGGCGAGGCTGTCGGCCTCGATGAATTCGCGGATGTCGTCGACCGTGTGGTTGGCGGCGATCAGCTCCTCGCGCGTCGGCGTGTCGATGCCGTAGCGGCAGGGCCAGGCCGTCGGTGGCGACGAGATGCGCACGTGCACCTCGGTGGCGCCGGCGTCCTTGAGCATGCGCACGATCTTCTTCGAGGTGGTGCCGCGCACGATGGAGTCGTCGATGAGCACCACCCGCTTGCCGCCGATCACCTCGCGCACCGGGTTGAGCTTGACCTTGACGCCGAAGTGACGGATGGAGCTCCTGGGCTCGATGAAGGTGCGGCCGACGTAGTGGTTGCGGATGAGCCCGAACTCGAAGGGCAGGCCCGACTCGCGGGCGTAGCCGAGGGCGGCGAAGACGCCGCTGTCGGGCACCGGGCAGACGAGGTCGGCCACCGCCGGCGCCTCGCGGGCAAGCTGGGCGCCGAGGCGCCGGCGCACCTCGCTGACGGCATCACCGAAGACGACGCTGTCGGGCCGCGCGAAGTAGACGTGCTCGAAGACGCAGCGGCTGGGCTCGGGAGTCTGCGGCAGGTGGTAGCTCTCGATTCGGCCGCCGTGGGCCACCACCACCTCGCCGGGCTCGAGCTCGCGCACGGTGGTGGCGCCGATGAGGTCGAAGGCGCAGCCCTCGGAGGCGAAACAGGGGCTACCCGGTTTGCCGTCTGACCCGAGCGCGTCGCCGAGCAGCAGCGGGCGGAAGCCCCAGGGGTCGCGCACCGCGATCACGGTGTCGCGGCCGATGATCAGCAGGGAGTACGCCCCGCGCACCTGCTCGAGGGCGCTCATCAGCGCCTCGACGATGCTGGAGACTCCGGAGCCGCCCGGGTGGTGGGCCATCAGGTGGAGGATCACCTCGGTGTCTGAGGTGGTCTGGAAGATGGCGCCCTCGCGCTCCAGTCGCTGGCGGATCTCGACGGCGTTGACCAGGTTGCCGTTGTGGACGATCCCCAGCGGCCCGAGCGAGGTGTTGACGACGATCGGCTGCGCGTTGGCGAGCACCGAGGAACCCGCCGTCGAGTAGCGGGTGTGGCCGATGGCGGCGCGGCCGGGCAGGCGCTGCAGCACCGGCTGCTTGAAGATGTCGGCCACCTCGCCCATGCCCCGTTCGACGTGCATGCGCGAGCCGTCCCAGGAGACGATGCCGGCGCTCTCCTGCCCGCGGTGTTGCAGCGCGTAGAGCCCCAGATAGACGAAGTTCGCCGCGTCCTCACGGGCGTCGATGGCGAAGATGCCGCACATAGGCTTGGGCTGCCCTCAGTTTCTCATGGCTGTACAGAGGGGTGAAAGCCCGCCGGCCGGCGGGTCACACACTCGGCGCAACCGGCGGGCAGGAGAGGGAAATTCCGTTGCCGATTGACGGCCGGTGGAAAGCCGCGATATGGTTTTATCCCATAGCACGGAATCCAGCGAGCCCGGCCATGAACCACGCCGCTCACACTCTCGC
The DNA here is from genome assembly GCA_036001185.1 of Thermoanaerobaculia bacterium. GTDB lineage: Bacteria > Acidobacteriota > Thermoanaerobaculia > Multivoradales > JAIOJS01 > DASYQD01. Next base: position 2,914 of record DASYUP010000642.1, on the reverse strand, counting down.
CCCGCGTCTGCCGCTCGCCGCAGCCTGCATGCTCGGCGCCCTCTCGCTGACCACCCCGGGCAGCTCGGCGCGCGCCCAGTCGATTTCTCCGCCGCTGCTGGTCGCCGACCTGGTGACGGCGGTGAGTAGCAACGGCTCCTTTCCCAACGCCATGGTCAAGCTCGGCGACCTCGCCTTCTTCAGCGCTGACGACGGCCGTAGCGGGCGCGAGATCTGGCGCACGGACGGCACGCCCGCCGGCACCGCGATGTTGGTTGACCTCTGCCCGGGCAGTTGCAGCTTCAACGGCGCCCTGACGGTGGTGGGCGACCGGCTGTTCGCTCTCGGCAACGAGGGCTCCGGCTTGGCGTTGTTCGTCAGCGACGGCACTGCCAGCGGCACCCGCTTCGTGCGGCGCTTCCCGGACGCATCCCCCTACGTACGTGGCGTGCCGGTCGCCTTCGGCGATCGGCTCTGGTTCATTTTGTCCATGGCCCGTCCCGGACAGGGGTTTATCGACCGCCTCTGGGAAAGCGACGGCACGGCTGCCGGAACTGCGGCGGTGGTGCTCGCCGGCGACGACGCATGCGACAGCGAGCCGCAGCTCCTCGGAGTCGCGGGCGACGCCCTCTATCTCGTCTCCTGCGACCCGCTCCACAACAGCAGCGGGCTTTGGCGCGTCGAAGCGCAGCCGAGCGGTCCAACCCTGTTCACGAATCTCTGCCCGCAACGTTGTCCGACCATTACCGGCGGCACGACCGTCGTCAGCGTCGGCCGCCAGCTCTACTTCGCGGGCGCCGACAGCGAGCACGGCCACGAGGTGTGGACCATCGGCGCCGGCGAGCCGGCGCCACGGCTGGTCGAGGACCTCATGCCCGGCCCCGACAGCTCGCATCCGGCGCTCCCGCTCGCGTTCGACGGTGCCGCCTACTTCTTCAGCTTCGCGCCGTCGAGCTTCGGGGTGCGGAGCTGGTACCGCACCCGCGGATCCGGCCTCGAGCCGGCGAGCGAGCTGCAGCCCTACGGCGCCGGGTTCGTGCCGACGATCCTCTTCCCCGCTGGCGACCACCTCTTCTTCCCTATCTACAGCGGGGCGCAAACGGAGTTGTGGGGGAGCGGAGCCGCCGGAGCGCCGTCGCGCCGGCTCGACCACGTGAATGCCGACTCGTTCCAGTATCTCGGCTCGCTCGGCGGGCAGGCGCTCTTCTTCGCCGTCGTCGGCAGCGAAACCCAGCTATGGACGAGCGACGGCACGCCCGAAGGGACGCGCTCGCTGGGCGGCGTTCCCTTCCGACCCGGCTATCTGCCGCGGGGCAGCGCCCCCGAGGTGGGCGGTGGGCTGCTGCTGCCGGTCGCCGGTCAGAACACCGGATTCGAGCCTTGGCTCACCGATGGCACGCTCGCCGGCACGCGCCCGCTCGGCGACCTCAACCATGAGGCCTCGTCGTGGCCCGATCACCTGACCGCCCTCGGCAGTGCCCTCTACTTCAGCGCCGGTAGACGGAACGCAGGAGATCTCTGGCGCGCGAGCGCCACCGGCGGAACGCCGGCGGTCACCAACACCGACGTCATCGCCGCCGCCGATGTTGCCGCCGCCGGCGGACACCTCTTCGCCGTGCGCTACGACGACCCGGCACTGCTCAGTGTCGACCCGCTTGCCGGCTCGACGCCGTTGCTCCGCGGCTCAGCGCCGTTCCACCTCACCGCGTGGGGAAACCAGCTCGCATTCGGCGGTGGCGCGGGGGAGGGTCAGGGCGTCTGGGTGAGCGACGGCTCGGCGGCCGGCACGCGCATGGTGTTCGACCCGCTTCCGGAATGGTCGCCCCACTGCGGCCCCTTCGAGTGCGGCGGGCCCATCTATCCACTCGGCCTCACTCCCGTCGGTCCGCTGCTCTACTTCATCGCCAGCGAGGGGGAGGACCACTACGGCGACGAGCTCTGGCGTACCGACGGCACCGCAGCAGGGACCGTTGGGCTGCTGCCGGCCAGCGCGGTCGCAGACTACCGGCAGGTCGAGTCGATGGTTCCCTTTGGCGCCGGCGTGGCGCTAGTGACCAACGGCGTCCAGGGCGATCTGCCGCCGCCCCCACACGACACGCTCTGGCTGAGCGCAGGTACCGTCGAATCGACCCGCGCGCTGATCGACACCCACGACAGCGTTTCGTTGCTGGGCGCAAGCGGCAGTCGCCTGCTCTTCGCCCGTCGGCCGAACGGCTCCGATGACGACGAGCTGTGGGCAAGCGACGGTACCAGCGCCGGCACCGTGCTGGTGAGCCGCCTCGCCGGCGGCGGCACCGGCACGCGCATCACCAGCGACAGCGTGATGCCATTGTCTGATCAGTTTCCGCCGGTCGAGCGCAGCGTCATCGCCGGCGGTCGTCTCTTCTTCACCGTCGCCGATGCCGTGGCCGGCGAAGAGCTTTGGCTCAGCGACGGCAGCAACGCGGGGACGCGACGCGTGGCGGACCTCGTGCCCGGCCCCCGCGGCTCACACCCCACGGGCCTCTCCCCCCACGGCGCCTGCGTCCTGTTCGCCGCTACCGATGGCGTGCACGGCGACGAGCTGTGGGCGAGCAACGGTGTCAACACCTGGCTGGTAGCCGACCTGGCGGCGGGCACCGCCTCGTCGAGCCCCGGTACCGTGACAGCCGCCGGCGGCTTCCTCTACTTCGCCGCCGACGACGGCACGCACGGCCGCGAGCTGTTCGCTGTGCCCGCCAGCGCCTTCACTGCGCGCTGCGCCTCGGTGCCCCTGCTCGACCCGCCCCCACCCGCCGGCGATTGGCTGGCGAGCGCTGCGGTTCCGGGTTTCCGCTTCAAGGTGCTGTTCGGCCAGGGCACGAGCGCGCACCTGGGCAGCCTCGTCCCCTGCGTCGCGGGCACGCTGTGCGTCGTCGAGACGCCCGGCGATCGTCGCGAGCTGATGGTGCGACTC
>DASYUP010000641.1:0-7524 GCA_036001185.1 Thermoanaerobaculia bacterium | reverse complement strand
CCGGCGGCGAGGGGCGAGAGAATGACGATGGCGGGGTCGCGCCGCTGCATGTAGTCGAAGAAGGCTTCGTAGCGGTGTCCCTCCCAGCCCCACTCCAGCGACCCCGAGGGATGCTGCAAGTTCCAGGTCTGCACCAGCCCGAGGGCGCGCAGGCGCCGGCGATCGCGAAGGGAGAAGTCCCCCTTCTCCTCGCTGGTGGCGCCGCCGCGCGAGCGCTCGAGACGCGCCCACGAGGCGAGGGTGCTCACCAGCAGCCGCTCGTTGCCGGCCTGGTGGGTCAGCCAGCCATGGTCGGTACGGTAGTTGTTGGCGAGGTGCTCGGAGTCCCCCGCGACGCTGCGGTCGATTCCCAGGTGGTCGCCGGCGAGCAGCAGGTGGGCGCCTACGACGCCGAAGGGGGTGGTCGTCTCGACCTTTCCCAGCACGTCCCAGAACTCGGGATGCTCGTTGCCGATGGCCCGCCGGGCGAGCTCGAGCGAGCCGCGGCGGGCGGTGAGCAGCCAGCCGCCGGGGACGGAGCGGAAGCTGCCGGCGCTCGAGGCCAGGGCGTCGAGAACGCTGAGCCCGAGCACCAGCCGGCGGCCGGCGGGCGGATCGAGGGTACGCAGGTCGAGGAGGCCGCTCATGCGATCGCCTTGGCTAGCCGGCAGCGCGCCGGTGATCAGGCTGGCGCTGCCGAGCAGGCGCGCCGGCACGATGCTGAGGGCGTTCGCATAGTCCTCGAGGTGGTAGGCGCCGTAGAGCTCCTGGCCGTCGAGGACGATCTTCAGCTCGTCGGGGCGGCCGCCCCGCACGCTGAGCTCCGCCGAGATGTCGTTGGCGGCGATGCCGGGGAGCAGCGAGGCGGCACGGAAGAGGTCGTCGCCGAGGTGCGGGAGTCGCTCGATGGCCTCGCGGTCGAGCCCGAAGGACGACGGCTCGGGGCGCTCGGCGAGTAGCGTCAGCCGACTCGGCCGCACGACGATCTCCTCGCGTAGCACCGGCTGTGGGTGGGGCGGGGGCGGGCGTCCGTGGGTGACCGCTGCCGGCGGCGCCGGCCCTTCGGCGCGAACGACCACCAGCAAGCCCGGCGCCTCTTCCAGCACGGTCAGGCCGTAGGGCGCCAGCAGCGCCTCGGCGCGGGCGCGCGGGTCGCTGGCGACCGGCTCCGCCAGGACTTTCATGTCGGGGGTCACGAGCCGGCTGGTGAAGACGAGCGCGAGCCCCTGTTTCTGCAGCTCCTGCAGCGCCTCGGTGAGCGGCCGGCCGCTCTGCACTCCCACCAGGAGGACGCATCCCAGGAGCCACGAGCAGAAGCTGGTCGACACCGCGGGTGATCCGTCCCCTCCAGCCAGCGTAACAGAGCGCCGCGGCGCGGAAGTCGGCGCCTGTAGGGGTTGCTATGATGGCTGCGGGCCGGAGAGCCTCGAGTGGTCGCCGCACGATTGGGTCCGGTTCGCCGAGCCCGGTCGTGGGGAGGAAAGTCCGAACTCCCACGGGCAGCATGCTCGCCAACGGCGAGGCGTGGCGACGCGACGGAAAGTGCAACAGAAAGCAAACCGCCGGAACGTTCCTCGGGTGGCGACACCCGGTGGACGCCCGGCAAGGGTGAAAGGGTGCGGTAAGAGCGCACCGCCCCCCCGGCGACGGTGGGGGGCACGGCAAACCCCATGCGGAGCAAGGCCAAATAGGGGGGCGGCAGCCGGGCTGCCCGTCCCGCTGCCGACGACCGGCGCGAGCCGGCGGCGGCACCGCCCCCGGGTAGGCTGCTGGAGCGCGGCGGCAACGACGCGCCTAGAGGAATGACCGCTACCGGCGGGTGACCGCCGGCACAGAATTCGGCTTACGGGGCTCTCCGGCCCATCTTCCCCGCCAGCTTCAGGTCGACGCGGCGTCCCGTTGCTGCTGCGCGTAGGCGCGCGCGCGCAGGCCGCCGGCGTTGACCTCGCACATCGGCGCCAGGCGTCCCTCATGGGGAACGCGAAAGACGCAGGCGGCCAGGCGCGCGCGGCCGGTGGGCGTGGCCAGCTCGTCGGCGTCCATGAAATGGTGGCTGGTCAAGGTCAGCGCGTCGACGCGCGCGCGCCCTATGAGGACGGCGGCGAGCAGCCGCCACGGGCCGGTGCCGGCCTCGGCCCGCAGCCGCGCGGCGGCCCAGCGGCGAACGTCGCCGGCGAGCCAGCGGGGCGCCCGCCGGAGGAGGCCGGCGCCGCGCGCCAGCTTCGCCGGCCAGTGGTCGTCGCGGAAGGCGGCGCCGCCGAGCCCGCGGGCGAAGAGCTCCTCGAGCAGGGCGCCATCGCTCGCCTCGTCGCGCACCACCTGCAGCAGTCGCGGCGACCGCTCGCCGCGGCGCTGGATGGCGAGCAGGGGGACGATGCGCGTGCACTCGGGATGGCCGAAGTGCAGCGGCGCCCGGCTGAGGGCGAGCCCGAAATCGGCGGTGGCGCTGCCCACCTCCGCCCACAGCGCCCCCGGTGCAACCCCCTCGAGCCCGCGGCGCGTGCGTCCCACCTGCGCCAGCGGCTGGAAGCTGACGAGGCCGAAGGCGTCCCGATTGGCGACGCACCAGCGCACGACGTCGGCGACGCCGCCGAGGTTGTCGCCCGTCACCGTCATGGTGGTGGCGGCGCGCAGCGGGCGCCCGGTGCGCCGCCGCGCCTCCCGCACGACGGCCGCCAGCTCGTCGCGCAACGGCATCAGCTCGCGCTCGTCGCGCGGCGGCCGGCGCTGGCCCAGGCGGCCGCGCTGGGTGATGTCGACGTGGATGGCCACCTCGGTGAGCCCGCCCTCCACCATCAGCTCCTCGAGCAGGCCGGGGTGCCGCCGGAAGCTGTCGCCGTGCGTCATCACCATCGGCACGACGCCGATCGCCCGCGCGTGGCGGAGGATGGCAACCAGCTCAGGTAGCGGTCGCAGCGTCACCTCGCCGTCGGTGATCTGCACGTTGCTCTTCGGCCCCAGGTGGGCGCGCAGGGCGTCGAGCTGCGCCAGCACCGCGGCGAGCGGCAGCGGCGGGATGGCGTTCGCTTCGCCGCCCAGGTAGCAGCCGGTGCAGGAGAAGTCGCAGCGCGGCTGCACGCCGAGGGTGGCGCCGCAGCCGGTCGCCTGCTGGCCCAGCCCCTGTCCGGGGAGCCGCAGGTCGGGATCGAGCGCTGCCCAGCGCTCGGCGAGCAGCCGCCGTTTCTCGCCCCCCACCGGGTCGCGAAGCAGCGACCAGAAACCGGGCGTCACAGCGGCGCGGGCGCTCACCGGTGCCAATCGTTGAGCTGCCAATCGTAGTCGTCGTAGTCGAGGTCGACGTCGTCGCCGGGGGGTAGCAGCCGCAGCTTCTCCGCCGGCAGGTAGCGCCGCAGGAAGGGCACCACTCCGCCGCCCCAGCGCTTGAAGTCCTTCTCGAACCAGTCGAGGATCTTGGTCACGTGGATCACGGCCCCCTTACCTCGGCCTTCGACGCGGGCGCCCGGGCCGGCGAAGAAGCGGCGCACCTGGTCGTCGAGCTGCTCGTCCACTCGCGCGCCGACGTAGGCCTCGGTGCGCAGCGGCGGACAGCTGCGGGCGGCGCAGTTGAGGGCGAAGTGCACCCGCGGGTCGTGGAAGCCCTCCCGTACCTCGTCGTTCTCGATGTCGTTGAGCGAGACCTTGCCCCGCCGGGTATCGACATTGTCCTTGGAGAAGACGTTGAGGCGGACGAGGGGGTCAGTGGAGAGGTCGCGGATCGAAGCCACCGGATAGTGATCGACGACCACGCCGACGGTGTTGACGTTGTACAGGTTGAGCCAGTAGGCGAGCTGCTGCTGGCGCGCGAGCTGGCCGACGTCGACGGTGGCGAGCGCCTGCCGCAGGCGCTGCAAGGCGGCGCTTTCCTTGGCCCGCAGGCCGCGGTAGTCCATGCCGTGGGCGGGGTCGTAGTAGCCGGCGAGCAGCCGGTTCCACTCGGCGTAGTCGGGCTCGCCGGCGGCCCCGGGGGCGGCGGCCGCCGCCGGTAGCCGGGCGCCAGCGATGAGCGCGAGCAGCAGCGATAGGCTGCGCAGCGGTCGAGTCACGGGGTCGCTCCCTTCAGGGTCGCCTTTGGCGGCTCACCAGTGGATACGATACCGCCGCCTCTGCGGATGGCCCGCGCAAACCGGGAGCCACCAATCTCCTGACATCTCGGCGCCGTACATGGTCGCAGGGGTCCCTAACGCATGAGCCTGCTCGCCGCCGTCCTTCCCCTGCTCGGCGCCCTGGCCCTGGCTTCGCCAACGGTGCCAACGACAACGCCAAGGGCGTTGCCACCCTCATCGGCGCCGGCCGATTGTCGACCCGGTCCGCCCTCCTTTACGCCACCGCCATGACCTTCCTCGGTTCCGCCGCCGCGGTGAGCCTCGCCGGCGGGCTGCTCACCCGTTTCAGCGGCAAGGGAATCGTCAGCCAGGAGCTGATCGGCACCCGCGCCTTCGCGTCGGCGGTTGCCGTCGCGGCGGCCGCCACCGTGCTGCTCGCCACGCGATTGGGCCTGCCGGTCTCCACCACGCATGCCCTGGTAGGGAGCCTCGCCGGCGTCGGCCTGGCTTCCGCCACCCTCGACGGCAGCGCCCTCGCGGCTGCCTTCGTCGCGCCGTTGCTGGTCTCGCCGCTCGCCGCCGTCGCCTTGACCGCCGCGGCCTACCCGGCGCTGCGTCACCTGCGACGGGCCCTTGGCGTCTCGCACCAAGCCTGCTTCTGCCTCGCCGCCGAGCCGCCGGCGCCGGTGCCCGGCGGAGCCGCGGTGGTCACCGGCAGCCGGCTACACGTCGTCGTCGGCGAGGCCCAGCAGTGCGCCGGCTACGCCGGCACCATCGCCGGCATCGGGGCGCAGCGGCTGCTCGACGGCGCCCACCTGCTCACCGCCGGCGCGGTGAGCTTCGCCCGTGGCCTCAACGACACGCCGAAGATCGCCGCGCTGTTGCTGGTGGGAGCGCCGCTGGGGGTGCAGGGTAGCTCGTCGCTGCTGCTCATCGGCGCCTGTATCCTGGCCGGCGGACTGCTGGCGGCGCGCCGGGTCGCCGCCACCATGAGCCAGCGGATCACCCGCATGAACGACGGGCAGGCCTTCACCGCCAACCTCGCCACCGCGGGGCTGGTGCTGCTCGCCTCGCGCTTCGGCTTGCCGGTTTCCACCACGCACGTGAGCGTCGGCGCGCTGGTGGGCATCGGCACGCAGCGACGGGGCGCCCACTGGCGCACCGTCGGCGGCATTGCCGCATCCTGGCTGGTGACTCTGCCGGTGGCAGCGACGCTGGCCGCCTTCCTCTGGCTGGCGGCGCGTTGAGCGCCACTGGCGCCTCATCGAGGAGAGACCCCATGGTCGAGCTTGCCGAACGCACCCCGCTGCACCTGCCCGAGCTGTTCGTCTTCGAGGAGGACGGCCTCAGCTACGCCGTCGACGCCGCGGCGCCCAACTGGGTCGCGGTCGAGCGTTCGGGCGCCGACCTGCTGGCAGCCATCTGCGAGGCCGAGGCCGCCGGCACGCCGTTGCGCTTCGGCGCCCTCGTCGCCCGCTACGCGGCGGAGCGTCAGCTCGAGGCCGGCAAGGCCTGGCTGCACGTCCACGACTTCGCCTGCGCCCTGCGTCGCGCCGGCATGCTGGCCGACGAGCCGGCGGCCCGCGAGCCCTACCCGGGGCGTCTCGCCCTGGTGCAGCCAGAAGGCCTGCGCGAGCTCTGGATTCAGGTCAACAACGCCTGCAACCTGAGCTGTTCCCACTGCCTGGTCTCCTCTGGCCCGGGCGGCATCCCCGGGCTGCCCGCTGAGACCCTGGTGCGCCTGGTCGACCGCGCCGCCGCTCTCGGCCTCGAGCGGCTCTACGTCACCGGCGGCGAGCCCTTCCTGCGCCGTGACCTCGTGGCGCTGCTGCACCATGCCACGGCGCAGCTCGGGCTCGAGGCCATCGTGCTCACCAACGCCACCGTGTGGAGCGACCGTATCCGCGAGGAGCTGCGCTGCCTCGACCGCGGCCTGGTCAAGCTGCAGGTGTCGATCGACGGCGCGCGGCCGGAGTCCAACGACGCGGTGCGCGGTGCCGGCACCTTCGAGAAGGCGCTGGCGGGCGCCGCGGAGCTCGCCGCGATGGGCTTCGAGGTGGCGCTGACCACGGTCACCACCGAGCAGAACCTCGGCGAGCTGGCGGCCATCCCCCGTCTCGTCAAGCAGGTCGGCGCCAGCAGCCAGCACTTGATGTGGAGTCATCGCCGTGGTCGGGCGGCGACTGCCGGCAACGGCTTCTTTCCCGCCCATCAGCCGCTGCTGGCGGCCGTGCTCGCGGTGGTGGAGGCGGCTGGCCGCGAGGGCACGCGGCTGGACAACCTGGAGGCGACCAGGCGGCGCGTCAACGGCGTTCCCGGCGTCAAATACGACCTCGGCAACGCCGGCTGGGACTCGCTGTGCATCTACGCCGACGGTCGCGTCTTCCCCTCGGCGGCGCTCGCCGGCGAGCCGGTCCTCGCCTGTGGAGACGTCCGCTCGCAGGACCTCGCCGACATCCTGGCCAGCTCGCCGGTGGTACGCCGGCTGCGCGAGGCGACCCTGGCGAGCAAGCCGGCGGTGGCGGGCGATCCCTTCCGCTTCCTCACCGGCGGCGGCGACCTCGAGCACGCCTGGTGCTTCAGCGGCGACTTCCTGGGCGAGGACCCGTACTACCCGCTGTCGGTGGCGCTGGCGCGGCGGGTGATGACCGAGCTCGGCGAGGAGAAACGCCGGCGCCGCAACCTGCGCTCCGGCTACGACGCGCCGCTGGTGCTGCATGCCAGGGGGGAAGGGGCAGTCGCCTGCGGCACCGCCGACGGCGCCCTCGCCGAGCAGCCGGTGCTTACCCTGCACTCCAACTGTGTCCTCTCCTTCGACGTCGACAGGCCGCGAGCCAAGGTGCGGGAGTTCTACGGCGAGGCGGCGGACACTCCGCAGGCCGAGCTCTGCTGCCCGACGCGCTACGACGCCAGCGCCGTCGAACACATCCCGCAGGACGTGCTCGATCGCTTCTACGGCTGCGGCTCGCCGATGGCGACCGCCGGCATCACGCCCGGCGAGGTGGTGGTCGACCTCGGCTCGGGAGCGGGCATCGACGTCTTCATCGCCGCCCGCCTGGTGGGCCCGGCGGGACGCGCCATCGGCGTCGACATGACCGACCGCATGCTGGCGGTGGCGCGCGAGAACCAGCCCCGCGTGGCGGCGGCCCTGGGCTACGACGCCGTCGAGTTTCGCCAGGGCTTCCTCGAGGAGATTCCGGTGGCGACGAAGAGCGTCGACCTCGTCACCTCCAACTGCGTCATCAACCTCTCGCCCGACAAGCCACGCGTCTTCGCCGAGATGTGGCGGGTGCTCAAGGACCACGGTCGCATCCTGGTCTCCGACATCGTCTCGGAGCGGCGCGTGCCGCCGCACCTGAAGGTCAACCCGCAGCTGTGGGGGGAGTGCCTGGTGGGGGCGTTGACCCAGGAGGAATTCCTCGCCGACCTCGAGCGCACCGGGTTTTACGGCCTGGAGATCCTGAAGCGCACCTACTGGAAGGACGTCGAAGGGTATCCGTTC
>DASYUP010000640.1:0-4328 GCA_036001185.1 Thermoanaerobaculia bacterium | reverse complement strand
GTTGTTGTGGATGCCGTGGTGCACCGCGGGGGCGAACGTCGCCGGCACCGGCAGCCGGGCCAGCAGGTCACCGTCGGGCGCGAAATGGCCCACCCAGGGGCCCATCCTCTCTTTCGCGTTCCCCTCCGAGCTGATGTACAGGGTGCCGTCGGCGGCGCGCACGATCCCCTCGAGATCGGCCCCCGTCGGCGGCAGCGGCTGGCCGGAGGCCGTGAGGAGCAGCCAGTCGACCAGCTCCGGCGCCGCCGGCGGGTGCCAGCGAAACCTGAGCACGCGGGCCGGCGGGTGCTCGGTGGGGTCGTCGACCACGGCGTAGAAGAGATCGGCCGCCGCGTCGTAGGTCAGGCCCGAGAGGCCGCCGACCTCGTACGGCCCGAAGCGGAGCCCGGTGGGGAGCTCGACGTGGGCCACCAGGGTGATGCCGGCGACCGGCTGCCGCGGGGGGGAAGCCGTGGTGGGCCGCGCCGTGGCGCGCGGCGACCGGCAGGCGCCGAGCATCACCGCCAGCAGCGGGGCGACGAGCAGGGCGCGCTGGAGAGCACGAGGGCGCAGGCCTGGCGGCATCGCGGAAGTCTATCGGCAGTCCGGCCGGCGGCGGCGCGTACAATCGCGCCGTGTTCGCTCCCGACGCCGAGCCCACGCCGCGGCTCGCCCGCTTCGCCCTCTGGACCCTCATCGCCAACGTGCTAGTGGTGCTGTGGGGCGCAGTCGTCCGTGCCACCGGCGCGGGCGCCGGTTGCGGCAGCCACTGGCCACTCTGCAACGGCCAGGTGGTGCCGCGCTCGCCCACCATCGCCACCCTGGTGGAGCTCACCCACCGGGTCACCAGCGGCGTGGCCCTGCTGCTGGTGATGATCCTCGCCGTGTGGTGCTTCCGCGCCCTGCCGCGCCGCCACCCCGGGCGGCGGGCCGCCGCCACCGCCGCTGTTCTCATGGTCGTCGAGGCCGGCATCGGCGCCGGTCTGGTGCTGTTCTCGCTGGTGGGTCGCGACGCGTCCGTCGGGCGTGCCGCCTACATGGGTCTGCACCTCGCCGTCACCTTCCTCCTGCTCGCCGCCCTGGCGCTCACCGCCTGGTGGGCGACCGGCGCGCCGCCGGTGCGCCTCGCTGGCCGCGCCACGGTCTTCCTCGCCGTCGGCGCCGCAGGGCTGCTGCTGGTGGGCGCCAGCGGCGCGGTCGCCGCCCTCGGCGACACTCTCTTCCCCGCCGGCTCGCTGGCCGCCGGCATGCGCCAGGACGTCACGCCGGGCGCCCACTTCCTCCTCCGCCTGCGCGTCGTCCACCCGCTGCTGGCGACGACTGTGGGCGCCTACCTCCTGCTGCTGCCGCAGCTCGTGGGAGCGGCGCGACGGAGCCGCATCGCCCGGCGCCTCGGCAGCGCCATGTCGCTGCTCGCCCTCGCTCAGGTGGCGCTCGGCGCCGTCAACCTCGGCCTGCTCGCCCCCGTCGGGCTGCAGCTACTCCACCTGCTGCTCGCCGACGCCGTCTGGGTGGCGCTGGTGCTGTTCGCCGCCGCCGTGCTGGCCGATGCGCGGCCGGTGACGGTGGCGGCGGCGGTGCGTACGGAGATGGCGGAGCGGGCGGCGGCTCTGCCGCGCCGCTAGGGATCCTTGCCCGACAAAGCCACCGCGCACCGTCGTCATCGCGAGCGAAGCGACGCGATCTCGACGTCGCGACGTCGAGATTGCTTCGTCGCTCCGCTCCTCGCAATGACGGGGTCTCGAGGGACGCGACCTTTCCCTGGGGGCGAGTATCTACCCGCCGACGGACTCGCCCGCCGGGGCGAGGTCGAGCCGTAGCTCGTCGCCGACCACCGCGGTGGCGACGACGCGCACCCCCGGCGTCGCCAGGTCGAGCACCAGGTGGACCTCGCTCGCTCCCTCGTCCTGGTGGCGCCCGGCGCGGATGCGCAACACCTCGGCGGTGGCGACCGAGAGCGCCGTCGGAACTGGCCCGGTGATGCCGAGCAGCCGCACCACCTGGCGCGGCGACTCGCCGCCGATGTGCGAGCTGCGCAGGCGGCCGGCGGCGAAGGCGCCGTCGAGCCGGACCACCACCCGAGTGCCGCCGGCCGAGAGCGGCTCCCAGCGAAGGGCGACGACGCGGGAGGCGGCCCCTGTGACCCTCGCCGCCGGTCGCGGGCTCGCAGGCGATGGTGGAAACACGGGCTGCCGAACCGGGCTCGTGGCGGCCGCACGCGGCGCCGGTGCCACCGCGGCCGGCACCGCGCCGGCCGCCAGCGCCACCGGAGAGGAGGTGACCGCCTCGACCGGCGATGGGGGTGGTGCACCGCTGAAGCGCGCCGCGCCCACGACGGCGAGGGTGGCGAGGGCGGCGATGGCGGCCGTCCCCGCCACGGCGGGTCGCCAGGGTCGCGGCGCCGAGGCCGCGACGACCAGCAGCGGCACGTTGGGCTGCGGCACGTAGGGCTGGACCATCGCCGCACCCGAGGGTTGCGCGACGGGGAAAGCGGTTGGCGCGGGCGCGCTCGGTACCGGCGGCGGCGCGGTGGCGGCCCGCGGATCGACGTCACCGATCGGCGGCGCGGTCAGCGGCAACGGCAGCTGCTCGACGGACCCTGCCTCTTCCGCGAGCCGCGTCGCGGCGCCCTCGCGGCGGCGTGCCCTGCGTGCCGAGGGCACGATGTTTACAGGCCGCGCCGTCCCGCCCTGCGGCACGTCGGCGGCCAGCGGCTCGAGCTCGAAGAGCGGCGCGAGATCGAAGAGCGGCTCGACTACCAAGCTCGGCTCTCCAACCAGGTGCCCTCCGCACGCCACCGCCGGCAGCGACGACTCGGCGGTAGCGGCGAGCGCGGCTTCGAGCGACGCCTCCTCGGCCATCTCCCGCTCCGCCAGCTCGATGGTCGGCGCCTGGCGCTCGAGCCGTACCACGTCCGGCGCCTCGCCGCCGGGCATCAGCTCGCCGAGCGCCGCGATCGCCGCTCCCTCGAGCGCCAGGAAGCGCAGCGCCATGCCGGACGGGCGGCCGGGGCCCTCGTAGCCCATCCGCTGCCAGGCCACCTCGGCGAGGCCGCGGGCGGGCGACCGGCGGCCGGGCAGCCAGAGCTCGAAGGCCAGCCGGCGACCGGCCGGCTCGGGATCGACGATGCGCAGGAACATGCCGCCGCGGGAGAGGTCGCGCACGAAGCCGGTGTGGATGCCGACCCGTCCCTCGCAGCGCAGCCGCACGGTGGCCTCGACCGGCAGGCGGGCGCCCCGGCGCAGGGGCGAGACGGCCCCGGCCATCTCGCGCCCGCCGGCGTCGCCGCCAGCGCCGTCGGCGTTCAGGTCGACAGCTTCTCCCAATCGGACTCCGCGGCGTCGGTGGCGATGGCGAGCCCGCCGTCCGACCCGGCGAACACCGGGTCGGCGACGCGGCTGACGCGGCCGCCGCCGTATTCGTTGAGGGACTCCTGCAGCACCTCCGGCAGCCCGCCGATCAGCGAGCAGCAGCCGGCCAGCATGATGTTCTGCCGCACCCGCTGCTGGTACTCCGGCTCCACACGCGCCACCAGATCGACCATCGTCTCCGAGATCGGTCCCACCAGGCTCTCGCAGGCGGTGCGCAGCTCGGCAGTGATGTCGAGCTCGGTCGGCTTGCCCTTGACCGGCGCCTCCACCGTCACCTTCGTCTTCGGCTTGCCGACGAAGCTGTTGCCTTCCTTCCACTCGCGCACCATGTGCATGGAGACCTGCGCGTCCGGGTAGCGCTCGGTGATGAGCTTGGAGAGCTGCTCGTCCACCGCGTCGCCGGCGTTGGGCAACGTGCGCTGGTCCTCGTCGGTGGGATAGCGGCCCATCATCACGCAGAAGTCGGTGGTGCCGGCGCCCATGTCGATGATCATGGTGTGCAGCAACGCGTCCTTGCCGTAGGCGACGGCGAAGGGCTCGGAGACCACCATCAGCCCGTCGACCATGCCGGTCAGCGTGTTGCGCAGCTGCTGCTTGTTGATGCGCATCGCTTCCGCCGGCACGCCCACCACCGCGCGCACGCGCTGGCCGTTGTCGCGCTTGCCGTTGACTCCTACCAGCTCGAGTAGCTGCTGCAGCAGCTCGCGCACGGCGGCGAGGTCCTTCTCCGACCCCTCCTTGATCAGCCCGTGCTCGAGCGGCCGGTGGAGATCGAGCATCGGCCGGTTGTCGAGCGCCTCCTGGCCGATCAGCACGTCCTTCTTGAGGATCTTGCGCGACACCATGTCGAGTGGCCAGCCGACCAGGCTCTTGACCACCTGGCGCTGTCCGTTGGAGGCGGTGATCGAGCTCTGCGACGTCCCCAGGTCGATGCCGACGTACAGCACGTCGTCCTTCTTGGCGCTCATGTCGGGCTCC